>NZ_JBIEKI010000020.1:0-67026 GCF_043497085.1 Halobacillus sp. B23F22_5
CCAGTGTTTTTGGATTGATGAATTTGTATAGTGAAAGTTAAGGTTATGGTTGGAAAAATATTGAAAAAGAGATCGGTCATAACTCTCTTTTCGCAACACTCATTGTTAGCTTGACGGTTATGGGGAAGGATGAGACTCCCGCGGGAGAAGGAGCTAGGCGAGATCCCACAGGGCGATAGCCCGAGGAAGCTCGTCAGTTCCCCCACAGGAAAGAAATGAATGCGTAATAGCCTTGGGAGACACGACACGCATAAGCAGAACAGCAAAAGGGAAGGGCTCTTTCTTCCCGTTGATGGACTGCTTATGCCGCGAGTGACTAGGCGATGTAGCTGGAAAGCGAATCCTTCCCCCAACGACCTAAAATCCATCAAAAGTCTCGAAATCAAGTCTTCGACTTTACGGCCTTATTATTGAATAAGGTTTTTATGAAAAATAAAAAACCATGAAGCCCGACTATGGAAAAGTCGGTCTCATGGTTTTATTTATCCCAGCGCGACATCGAGTATCATCATGACGGTGAAGCCTATCATTAATGTCATGGATGCTAAGTCCTTATTCCCTTCTTCCTGAGAACCTGGAATAACTTCCTCAGCAACTACGAAAATCATGGCACCCGCAGCGAAGCTCAAGGCATATGGCAAGAGAGGTTCAACTAACGTAACGGCTAACACCCCGATAACCGCAGAAATTGGCTCGACCATACCGGAAAATTGACCGTAAAAGAAGCTTTTTCTGCGTGAAATCCCGTCTCTTCGAAGCGGTAGGGAAACTGCCACGCCTTCCGGAAAGTTTTGAATGCCAATACCTAGACCAAGAGCAACCGCTCCAGCCAGGGAAGCTTCTGGAAAGCCGGCTGCAGCAGCGCCGAATGCGACCCCGACAGCAAGACCTTCCGGGATGTTATGCAACGTAATCGCAAGTACCAGTAACGTACTTCGACGTTTTTTATTCGGATGAATTCCCTCTGCTTCCGTTATTGAGGAGCCCGGGTGTAGGTGGGGGATGAGTTTATCGATCCCCCATAGAAAAAGCCCTCCCAGCATAAAGCCCACAGCGGCTGGTATCCATGCGGCAATATCATCTTTTTCTGCCATATCGAGAGCAGGTGCGAGGAGCGACCAGAAGCTCGCGGCAATCATCACTCCACCGGCAAAACCTAACATGCCGTCTAACAGTTTCTGATTCATCGTTTTCGTTGTAAATACAAGGGCTGCCCCCAGTGCTGTCATTCCCCAGGTGAAAAGAGTGGCGATGAGCGCCTGGGCCATGGGAGGCAGGTCAAGAAATATATCAATCATTGCTGGATTTCCTCCTATGATGTTTATTTTGTATATGGTATAAAAGTTTCCTTAGGTAAAAATTTTAAGCACTAGGAAAATGAAAGTCAATCGTTATTACTGTTTATGTTCAAATCTCTAATTTCCATAGAGAAAAACAAAGAAGATAGCAAGATAAACCAGTTCCCTTAAATTGAAAGCATCTAACATCTAATTCCAATCCACTGGCATACCCTGTTTGGTTTTTAGTTTATGTAAAATGGGAAGTTATAAGTATATTGAGTTAAAAAGAAGTGAGGGTTCAGGATGGACGCAACGGAATCAATGAAAAATAATAATGAAGTTACAAAAGAAGACATCAAACCGTGGGTCAGACGACTCGCCCGAGCGGGCTATATGGCCAAAGGGCTTGTATATGCGTTGATAGGCGTGCTGGCTTTTATGGCTGCGATTGGTGTTGGAGGGAAAACAACCGGGACTAGCGGCATGTTTCGGTCTGTCGCTCAGGTGCCTGCTGGTAATATCATCTTGTGGCTGATTGGGCTGGGTCTTATTTTGTATATCATGTGGGTCTTCATCAAAGCGTTTAAAGATCCACAAAACGAAGGTACAGATGCGAAAGGTCTGGTGACAAGAACAGGCTACTTTATCAGTGGGATCATCTACGGAACCATCGCTTTCAAAGCTTTTAAAATTGCCGTTAATGCCGGGAGCAGCAGTGGAGGGTCGCAGGATACCTTATCTGCCAAGCTGTTGTCCCAGCCATTCGGCGCGTGGATTCTGGGAGCCATTGGTGTGATCACGATCGGATATGGGTTATACGAGCTGATCAGTGGAACAAGCCAAAAGTTTTTAAAGAATTTCCGGACTATCAAAATGAGCGACCACGAAATACGAATCGCCAAAAATACTGGCACAGCAGGACTGACTTCTCGCGGGATTGTTCTGGGAATCATCGGTTTTTTCATTGTCCAGACAGCGATGACCCATGACCCTAGTAAAGCTAAAGGATTGGACGGCGCGCTGGCGGAAGTTTCACAAAAGCCATTCGGTCAGTGGCTGTTAGGAGTAGTGGCGCTGGGTCTTATTTTATACGGCATTTACCAAATCACCCGCGGTCGTTATGAACAAATGATGTTTGGCAAGATAAAGTAAGAGACTTCTTCGGGTAGAATAAAACCTTTGACCTTGTAGCTATATAAAGAAAGCGCCTGTTTTTAACCAGGCGCTTTTGTTGTTAATGCTCCATTTTATATTTTATGTAATCATAGTTGGATGTTGGCACTCTTTTGACAATATTGCCTTGTTGATCTTTGTATATTTCTATCTCCTGGTAAGTTTCAACGAGATACCCATCTACTTCCTTACTTTCTACCAGTACAGATTCTAAGCTTGAATAGGCAGTGGCCTTATTTTTCTGTGATAGGCCGCTTACTTCACTTGTTTCCTCGGCGTTTTTACTCGGTGCAAAGGTGACGCCGCTGATGTTCAGGGCTGGTGTTTCAAGGAATGCTGTAAAAAGAAGGATAACTACGACAGCAAGAAGAGCACTTGAGTTTTTCATTGCTTGTCTCCTTTTCCATGATCTTATCGTGAAAGATAACTTTTTTAGTCAATTGCAGTAGATTTATATGTGTATCCACAATGTTTTATGATGAAAATAAGCGCGGGTTTGAAGGGATAGAGGCTTCATGAAAGTGAAAATCTTTATTCTAGCATTGTGGCCCGCTTCTCGATACAATTGATGGTAAGTTATACATAAGGAGGAAATTGCTTGTGATCATTGCGATCATTTTTTTAATTTTCGTTTCCCTTTTCTTTTCGGGAAGTGAAACGGCACTCACAGCGGCAAACAAAATGAAGCTGCAGTCAAAAGCGAACAGGAATAACAGGAAGGCTGCCAGGCTGCTGGATTTAATCTCAAGGCCGAGTGAGTTCATTACGACAATTTTAATCGGTAACAATATCGCGAACATTCTGCTGCCGACGCTTGTCACGACGCTCGCCATCCAATATGGTTTCAGTATCGGGGTTGCATCTGCCATTCTGACAGTGATCATCATTATTTTCGCAGAAGTGATACCGAAGTCCGTGGCTGCTGCTTTCCCGGATCGGATTGCAATGGTCGTAGCTCCGGTTATCCGTTTTTTTGTGCTAGTATTCAAACCCATTACGATTGTGTTGAATTGGCTTACCGGATCCATTACGAAAGCCTTGTCAAAAGGTAAAACAGAAGAAGTATCGATATCGAAAGAGGAATTCCGGACGATGATCGATATCGCAGATTCAGAAGGGACGTTTAACGAAGCGGAATCCCATCGGATCAAAGGCGTATTCGATTTTTACAACTTGAACGTCAAGGACGTCCTGAAGACACCACGCGTAGATGTCATCGCTATTCCCCATACTGCTTCCTTTAAAGAGGTAAGGGATCTGGTCGTGCAGCATCCTTATACAAGATATCCGGTTTACCGAAAGGATATCGATGACATTGTCGCTGTCTTTCATTCGAAATACTTGATTTCCTGGGCGATGGAGCCTGAAAAACCGCTTGCTGACTACTGTTATAAAAATCCCCTCGTCGTCTATGAGTTTCATAAAATTGAGTGGGTGTTCCGTAAGATGACCAAAGAGAAGAAGCATATGGCCATTGTGCTCGATGAGTATGGCGGTACAGAAGGCATCCTTACCCATGAGGATGTCATTGAGGCAATGATCGGTTTGGAAATAGAGGATGAAATGGATATGGAAGGCGATGCCATCGTCGAAAAAATTTCAGATAATGAATTGATCTGTGACGGGAAAATCACGCTCCGTCGTCTGAATACAATTTTCGACACGGAAATACCAGAAGAAGAAGATGTACTGGCAGGTTATCTGCTGAAAGAGTTCAATGATTTTCCGGATGAAGGAGATACCATGGAACGTGATGGAATCAACTTTAAAATCCTTGAACTGGACGGCAGAATGATTCGTAAGGTACAGGTGGTCAAATAGCACGTAATAGGGAGAGACTGCTATGGAAATAAGGAAGCTACTTAAAAGTGAAAAGCCTCCGATCGAGCTGTTGCTGGAAGCAGATCCTTCCCGAAAACTGGTGGAGGAATATGTGCAGCGAGGAGACTGCCTGGTAGCTGAAAGTGATGGAAACACGGTCGGTGTCTATGTTCTGCTTCCCACCAGGCCTGGAACGGTGGAATTAGTAAATATAGCAATCGAAGAAAGCTACCGGGGAAAAGGGCTGGGGAAACAGTTGGTCATGGACGCTATCCGGGTCGCCAAATCACGGGGGTTCCAAACCATCGAGCTTGGCACAGGTAATTCGAGCGTCAATCAACTCGCGTTATATCAAAAGTGCGGATTTCGGATAGTCAGTGTAGATGCAGATTTTTTCATCAGACACCATGAGGAAGAAATCTACGAAAACGGTATTCAGTGCCGCGATATGATCCGACTGTCCCTCGATTTATGAGCGGGCTGTAAAAAACAGGGAAACAGGCAGTACGTAATAGACTGCCTGTTTTTTTATATTTTAATAAAGTTTAACTTTGTTAAAGGGTTAAAGTATAAGAAAAACTTAGGCTTTCGCCATAAAGACCTGGCGATAAGCCAAGTTTTTCTAATGAGTAATTGGTAGTAAATAGAGATAATAGAAAGGAATTCAGCGAAAAAGATAGAAACTAGTTGATAATACGAATCAGTAGATATACTCATGCCAGAAAAGGTCGATTCATTTTCAACTGTTCGATTAACTTAAGTCGCTGCGGGGAGAAAGGAGGGGAGAGATATCCATGACAGATATCCTGAAGTAGAAGAAGTGGTCGCTTATATGCATCAGCGAATTTACGAACCATTGTCGCTTGCAGATTTGGCCGGTCAGGCTGGCTATAGCCGGTATCATTTTACCCGTATTTTCAAAGAGCAAATGGGAGTTTCCCCGTTATATTATATTTCTGCATTACGTTTGCAGAAGGCGAAAGACCTGCTCTTGCAAACGGACTTGCGCGTGCGGGACATCGGCATGGAGATAGGCCAGCAAAGTTTAGGAACGTTCACCACTCGATTTACGGAACGGGTGGGTATGACCCCTTCTCAATTCCGGAACTTTTTGCCGCAGGCTGGTGATCATTTTCAATCGTTGAAACAACTCAGCAACTGGTCAGACCCTGGCAGCATAATGGACGACTCTCCTATTGTAAAAGGGACCATCAAAGCATCAGAGCCCTTCAACGGGGTCGTCCTGATCGGCCTGTTTCCGAAACCTATCCCGGAAGGATTTCCCTTATATGGCACACTGATGTCCACATTAGGGGAATTCTGTTTCAAAGGTGTCAAACCAGGTGTCTATTATTTATTGGCTACTTCTGTGTCCTGGGGAATGCAGGCCAGAGACTTTCTGCTACCACATAAAACACTTCGCGCCCGTTCCAACAAACCAATCATTGTTGATGCTTCCACCCAGATCCCTTACCAGGAAATAACACTCTATCCGCCACGTATTGATGATCCGCCCATCCTGATCTCACTGCCACTGCTGATGAACAATTTTTTGAAACGAGTCAAACAACATAGCAATCGATAAGAAATCCTTAGTTTTTTGCGTGCTAGACTGAAACTGTCATAAATGGGCGCCCAAGGAAGAATCATTATCGAACTTTAACGAGAAAGGAGCGTGCTGACAGCTGCCAGTTAACCATTGTTTACACCCCCGTGCCTGGTCTGTATGGCCCATGCGTTGATGAAAATTGAATAAGGAAAAGGAGAGTGAAAATATGACCACTCAGGCAAAGCAATTGTATGTCAATCTTCCGGTGAAAGACTTGAATAAGTCGATCGATTTTTTTACGGCGTTAGGTTTTGAATTCAACCCTACGTTTACGGATGAAAAAGCGGCTTGTTTAGTGATTGGTGAAAATATCTATGCCATGCTTTTAAGAGAAGATTTTTTCCGGACATTTACTAAAAAAGAACTTGCAGACCCCGCTAAACATACCGAAGCAATTGTGGCATTTTCTGTAGACAGCAAGGAAGCGGTAGATGATTTGGTCAACAAGGCATTGGAGGCCGGTGGAAAACCGTCCAATGATCCTATGGATGGCGGGTTTATGTATGGGTGGAGCTTTCAAGATATCGATGGCCATTTATGGGAAGTCCTATACACGGATGATAGCAAGATCACGGAGTAAAACCTTCAAGGAGGATAAGATGATGAGTGATAAAATACAAAAAATTACGCCGAACTTATGGTTTGAAAACCAAGCGGAAGAAGCAGCAGCTTTCTATACTTCCATATTTAAAGATTCCGGGATTGTTAGAGTTACTCGCTATATAAACGAAGGTCAGGATATTCACGGCATGTCTGAAGGGACAGTAATGACGGTGGAGTTTCAGCTGGAAGGCCAGAAGTTTGTTGCGTTAAATGGCGGCCCCCATTTTCATTTTACAGAAGCCATCTCGTTTATTGTGCATTGCGATACCCAGGAAGAAGTGGACTACTATTGGGAGAAACTTTCAGAGGGAGGAGACGAAAAAGCACAGCAGTGCGGCTGGCTGAAAGATAAATTTGGGGTCTCCTGGCAGATCATCCCTGCCCGAATTTCCGAATTACTTAGCAGCCCCGACCCGGTAAAAGCCGAAAGTGCCATGAAGGCCATGCTGCAGATGAAGAAAATTGATATGAATGTATTAAAGGAAATTCATAAATAAACCATTAGGAGGAACTGATATGCCTGAACTTAAACAGAAGGTGGAAGGACGGAATCTGATTTTGGAGCGTATGTTTGATGCCCCGAGGGAGCAGGTATTTCTGGCTTATTCTGATTCCGATCAATTGGCCAGTTGGTGGGGACCGCAAGGGTGGGAGACCGAGAATCAGAAGTTCGAGTTTAAACCAGATGGCGTTTGGCTGTATTGTATGCGTTGTAAAGATAAGAATCAGGGCGATTTTTATGGGCAGGAATCAAGAGGAAAAGGAGTTTTCCACGAAATCAAGGCACCAGAGAAAATCGTCTATACCGATGTATTTGCTGATGAACATGGCAATCCAGTCGAAGGTATGCCAGAGGCAGTTATAACGATGGAATTTGTGGAACAAGATGGCAGGACAAAGCTCATTTCCAACACGCAATTTGCATCCGAAAAAGAATTGAATTCCCTTCTTGATATGGGAGTAGTGGAAGGGGTCTCCTCTCAATACGAATGCCTCGATGAGCATTTGAGAAAGGAAAAATAAAAGGGGAAGAGGCTGCGCGCTGTCTAGTATACATGATTAATTTCTAGTAAACAGTATTGCTTGTCTAGTAAAATCCCGTTTCTGTCTAGTAAATGTTCGTTTTTGTCGAGTAAACTCATCAAATTGTCTAGTGAAACTGCTAGTTTGTCTAGTAACGCTCCCCAACTGTCTACTAATGACAAAATTATCTCGTATTTCAACTTAATCAAGTTTATCCGCCCTCATGACGTGGGGCGGATTTTTTTGTAACATTTTTCCTTTTGTGTACGTCTTAATAAATAATAGTCCGTATTCCTTAAACAATGCAGGGGGAGTTCAAATGAAGGTTTCATTTTTCTTTTCGGCAATCATTTTAATGGTAGTATTGACGGCCTGTCAGCAGGTGGATGAGCCATCTGATGCGAAAGCTCAGCTCAGTCCGGAGACAGCTATCAAAAGAGGGGATGTCGTAAATGTACATGGGGATATTTCAAATCTGGAGAGTTTTGAGAAATTTTTGGGTAATGTGGAAGCAGGCGTGAAAGATGACATACGGATTACCAGTTATACCACCGAGGGAGATCCTATTTTTTACAAATTGAAATTTGACGGTGAAAAAATTCATTACACGTTTGACAATACCATGGATGCCTACGCGGGTACGGGAAAAGGAGTCAGAGAGGCGGAATGCACGAATATTGTAACCACAAAAACAGAGGGAGAAAGGCGTTATGAGTTGAGTGGGTGTAATTCCAGTACCGGAGAATCTTTCTTGTTTACTGTCCGTTAAGGGAGGCATAATTATTGTGGGCCGTTACAGCTGACTGCTAAAGTAATAGAAAAGGAGGAATTGTCATGGCTTATATTCTACAAGTGGATTTTAACATGGAGGGACCATTCGGCAGCGAAATGGCAGAAAGCTTTTCAGACTTAGCAGAAAGTATCAATCAAGAAGAAGGATTTATATGGAAGATTTGGACGGAAGACAGCGAGGCAAAAGAGGCTGGCGGCATTTATTTATTTGAAACGAAAGAAGCTGCTCAAAAATATTTGGCGATGCATACGGAGCGGTTGAAAGGGTTCGGTATCGAACCGGTGAATGGGAAAATATTTGAAGTGAATGATCAATTGACTGCCATTAATCATGGACCGGTTAAGTAATACCCGGCTTTGACGTAATCCTGATAAGGGTTGCGTTTTTTTAGGAGGAATTTCCAGGCAGGAAAGAGAAGTAGTGGGAATGAACGGCAAATCAGTTGTCCAGGAGAATGTCCGTAAGAAATAAAGCAACCCAGCGCAGCGGTCACTTGAAAGGGTCACCAGACTACTGGCTGAACCAGATACATATGCGCTTGTGTAACGAAGGAGTATCGTGATGGAAATGCAAAAACAGTTTGTGGAATCCGTACGTATGTATTTTAAAAAAGAAGGGGAAGCCTGGCTTGAAAAGCTGCCAGACCTGATTACATATTGTGAAGAAAAGTGGGCGTTGCGGTTGAAAACGCCCTTTTTCCTGTCGATTAATTTTGTTGCTCCTGCAGTACGTGAAGACGGCACAGAGCTGGTAGTAAAAATCTCGCTTCCAGGCGAAGGGTTTCTCGATGAATGGGAAGTATTGCAATTGTTTAAAGGGAAAGGAATGGCTTCCCTCATAGATGCTGATCAGGAATATGGCATTTTATTAATGGAAAAGTTGACCCCCGGCTATACACTTGCGGAAATGGAAGAGGACGAAGAAGCTTGCCGAATTGCAGCTAATGTACTGAAAAAATTACATCGCGCTGCACCAGATAATACCCGACTTCCAACAACAAAAGCGAGAGAAGATAACCTAAAAGCAATTTTATCGAAAAATCCACATGGGCTGGGTCCAATATCAAAAGAAAGATTAGAACAAGCAAGCAGAATTTTTACATACCTGCATGAAACCAGTCAGGACCTCCGTTTGCTTCACGGTGATTTCCATCATTACAATGTGCTTGCTTCCGGAAAGGGAGAATGGACAGCCATCGATCCAAAGGGGCTTATAGGCGAAACAGAGTATGACTTGATCCAGTTTCTTTTGAATAAGCTGCCGGAGGAAGGCAAGCTGCCTGTGATAGAAAAGAGGGTCGAGATTTTCACAAAGGAATTGCAACTGAATAAAGAACGGCTGTTGCTTTGGGGGTATTGCCATACCGTGCTGGCAACCAGTTGGTCGGTCGATGACAATGGCAGTTGTGAACAAACGTTTTTTGATGCGATTGAGGTTTTTGAAAAACTAACAGTCCGCAAAGGAAGCTAAAAAGAGAGGGGGAAGCGGATGAGGTATAAGGCATTGTTATGGATAGTCCTGACAGTGATTGCATTGTCAGCCTGTTCAGGACAGAGAACCCTTCATTACAAGGGGGAAAGTGAAAACTGGGAAGTGACTTATCGAATTATTCAAACCAGTAGTGAAACGTTAAATAGTAGTGCATCTATCCAATTTATAGGAAAGGGAGAGCCGCCGGAAACGGTTGACTATCACTTTATCAGCCAGATGAGTGAATCATCGGGAGAAACTCCCCTAAGTGAATCAGGTGTGAAGGATTTTAGATTGGGTGGGTGCCAGGGGTGCTCTATTACATCGGAAAAACAGGAAATTGAAGCAACTATTGAATGGGAGGGTCTTACGGAAAAACTCCTGTTAACGAATCGTGATTAGGAACAAGCAGCCAATCAATATAGGTATCTAGTTAAGTTAAGTGTAAAAGCAGTTTACTTTCAGTAGAATAAGAGAGAAGCCAAAACAGGGAAGTCAGGACTACGAGGAGGAAGTAAACATGAAGCTGAAAATAGGATTTATTTTAATGCTGATTCTTTTTACAGCAGCGTGTTCAAGCGAACCAAACGCAATGCATACATACGATATGGCTCAGGTCAAAGATAACCTGCAAAAAGTTGAGTTTGAGTACGAACTGCCGGAGCAAATTCCTTTTGAAGTGAAAAGTATTGAAACGGATACGCTCGTACCAGACCAGCCTATTTTTTCTGTTTATTTTACCGGGACAGAAGGGGAGCAAATGATGCTCGAGGTGGTTAATGCGACCTTGAATACTGCGGGAAGCAATTTATTTGAGGAAGTAAAAATTGGCGACAGGAAGGGTTTTTTTTATGAAAATGCCCAGGGCGCCAGAATGCTTCTTTGGGAAAAAGATGAGGTACATTACCAATTGAAGACGATTGACGGCGATGCAGAAGCACTGGAAGATTCCCAGCTGATCGATACAGCGATAACATTTAAGTAATATGCTAGAAGGATTGATTTAGTATGGCTTACAGATTCTATCCAATGACCCAGCAACAAGCAGAGGAAATTGCTCACAATTGGCATTATGACGGGAAATACTCCTTTTATGATATCGAAGCGGATCAGGAGGACCTTGAGGAATTTCTCGACCCCAAGCAACGCGGGGAAAAATATTATGTCGTTACCAGTGGGGAAGAATTAATCGGTTTTTTCAGTTATCGTCCGGTTGATTCGCAAACCATTGATATTGGCCTCGGAATGAAGCCTTCGTTAACAGGAAAAGGGCGTGGGAGAGAGTTTGTCGAGGCGGGGCTTAACTTTGCGATAAAATCTTTCAATCCCAGCCGGATAACCTTATCAGTTGCTGCTTTCAACGAGCGGGCAATTAAAGTTTATGAAAAAGCAGGATTCGTCAGAGGGGAGACATTCATGCAGGATACGAATGGAAGCAGCTATGAGTTTTTGAAAATGAGCTGCAAGCTGAAAAGGAAGCAAGAAAATGAATAAAGTAATTGGGGATAAATATAAACCAACTTTCCACCTTAATGAAATAGTCAAAGAAATAGAAGCATTGCTGGGAGCGCATCTGGTCGGCTTATATTTGCACGGTTCACTTGCCATGGGTGGTTTTAATGCCAGGAACAGTGACATTGACCTCTTAGGAGTCACAAGAACACAACTCACTAATCTGGAAGCGTGTTACCTGACCGAACTGTTTTTAAAAAAATCCACCCGCCCTTTCCCAATAGAAATTACCTTTATGAATGAACAGCAATTGGTGGACTGGGAGCATCCAAGCATGTTTGACTTCCATTATAGTGAGTACTGGAGAGACGAATTCGAGCAGAAAGCAACGGGTAACACCTTCCTTAATGTGAATTGGAAGGATCCTGATTTGGCAGCTCATCTCACGGTTACCTATCATAAAGGAATTTGTTTAGCTGGAAAGCCGATTCATGAAGTAATTCCGAGGGTGCCAGAAAAAGATTTTGTTGCTTCTGTTCAAAATGATTATCACGACTGTCTGGATAATATAGTTCATGATCCTGTGTACTGTACATTGAATTTGATTCGTTTTTATCGATATTTAAAAACTGGTGACATTGTTTCGAAATTGGAGGGTGCGAAGTGGGGGATTAAGCATTTTCCTGAAAAATTCCATACTATCATCCAATCGGTACTTGCAATCTATCAGGATAACGACGGCAGCAGTGTTTTAGAAGCAGACGAGCTGTATAGGATCAAAGCGTTTTTAAAGGTGAAAATTGAAAATTTATTATTAGAGAGAAGCACTGGTAACAGCTCAAGGGGGATGCCTGATGGAGCAAAATAAGATTGCTGAAAGATTTTTGGATTTTGCTGAGCTGGAGTGTAAAGGATCAAGCGCTTTGTATCAATTTTTGTCTATTAAAATTGCTGGTAATGAAGAGCTGCTCCAATTAAGCTCGTATGCGAGAAGAGGGCAGCCGATACCAAATCTGTTATTTGGGGCAGTCCATCAGTTATTGTTATCAGGGAATACGCATGAACTCGGTAACTTTTACCCGAGTATTACAGAGAAACCAAAGCAAGTGGAAGATTCATTTTCCAGTTTCCTTGATTTTTGTCGCACCTATCGCAAAGAAATAATAGCAACTTTGCAGGAAAAACTCGTGCAAACGAACGAAGTGAGACGCTGTGCGTATCTTTATCCACTTTTTTGTTACATACATAAGAAAACAGGGCGATCTTTGTCACTGATTGAGATTGGGACAAGCGCCGGTCTTCAGCTGCTCTGGGACCAATATAGTTACTCTTACGGTGGAAATCGTTGTTATGGGAATAATGCTTCAGCGGTTCACTTATCTTCAAAAGTAAGAAAGGGAAGCATGCCGGAGCTCCTTGATAGCACTCCTCCTGTAGCTTCCCGTGTAGGCGTGGACCTACATGTCAGTGACCTGAAGGATGAAGAAAATGCGTTATGGCTGAAGGCACTTATATGGCCGGAACATCAGGAAAGGCAGGAGACTTTTGATAAAGCAGTAAAGCAGTTCAGTAAATCTCCTCCTTCCTTAATCGAAGGGGATGGCGTATCAATGCTGGAAGAACTTGCTTCCCAAGCCCCATCTGCCAGCACGCTTTGCATCTTTCATACCCATGTCGCCAACCAGATGCCCCGGAAAGTGAAAGAGGAATTGCAGCAGAAAGTGAGTGCAATTGGGCGGAAGCGGGATGTATGTCACATCTACAATAATATTTATGATAGAAAAATGCATGTGGACTTTTTTATCGATGGCGTCAGCTATAGTGAAACGATGGGAGATACCGATGGTCATGGACGCTGGTTTGACTGGCATGTGAAAGACTGTTCCATCCAGGGAAACGTGTCTAATAAATGATAATTTTGTCTAGTAAAATTTAGATATTGTCTAGTAAATCTTTGATAATGTCTAGTAAAAGACCGAGATTGTCTAGTTAACCTCACATATTGTCCAGTAAGCACCATGGACTGTCTAATAAATGCATCATGTTGTCTAGTAAATAGACGATATTCCAGTAACTTTTTCTCTAAAAGGTTGTAATCCCTTTACAGCGATAAAGTAAGCGCTATCAAAGGCGGGTGGCGCGTTTTCGCCCTCTTGATAACCTGCAGACTATGCTTTATAATCCAGGCATATCACTGATTTTTCTGAAAAGACGAATATTAGCAAGCGATGAATGTCATGGGTTGTACTATGACAGGAGCAGCTTCTGGAGAGGATGCACATCTTGTGCAGCGCCGAAGGGTTCATTATCTCAGGCAAAAGGACAGAAGAGGTACATCCGATACCTTTTATGTTGGTGAGATTGGGAAGTCCCGGTCTCTCTTTTTTATACTTTAAGGAAGTTTAATGTTAAAGGATTAAAGTGTATATGTTTCCTCCAGAAGTACCTGGCGAAAAGCCGAGTTTTTCTAATACACGCAAGTTCTACTACATACAAAGTGAGGGGTTAGACGATATGAAGAGAATTTATAATTTTTCAGCGGGTCCTTCCATGCTGCCGCTGCCAGTATTGGAAAAAGCACAAAGTGAACTGGTGAATTACAGGGACTCAGGCATGTCTGTCATGGAATTGAGTCATCGATCCGCACTGTTTACGGAAATCATTCAGGAAGCAGAGCAGCTGCTGCGTGAACTGATGGCTATACCAGAAAATTACAAAGTGCTCTTCGTACAAGGGGGGGCTTCGCAGCAATTTTCTGCGGTGCCGTTGAACCTGTTCGGTACGAACGGAAAAGCAGATTATGTGAACACTGGTTCCTGGTCGCAAAAGGCGATCAAGGAAGCGAAGAAATATGGAGATATTCGTGTGATTGCTTCATCTGAGGATGCCAATTTCAATTATATTCCAGAGGTGGACAGCTCCATGGTCGACCCGGAAGCGGATTATGTTCATATTACTACGAACAACACGATAGAAGGGACGGCTTTTACTGAGTTTCCCGATGCTGGAAATATTCCGCTTGTAGCAGATATGTCGTCCAATATCCTGTCAGAAGAAATCGATGTATCACAATTCGGGGTGATTTATGCCGGGGCCCAGAAAAACATCGGTCCGGCGGGGCTGACGGTGGTCATCGTCCGTGAAGACTTGATCGGAAAAGCACAGGAATCCTGCCCGGTTATGCTGGATTATAAGACACATAGTGATAAAGGCTCCTTATATAACACGCCACCGACCTATGCAATTTATATGGCAAAGCTTGTTTTCGAATGGCTAAAGGAACTGGGCGGCGTTAAGGAAATGGAGAAAATTAATCGGGAAAAGGCACAAATTCTTTATGATTACATTGAGGAATCCGAGCTGTTTTCTTCTCCTGTTGAAAAGAATAGCCGTTCATTGATGAATATACCGTTCGTCAGTCCTTCTGATGACTTGAATGCGGCATTTGTGAAGGAAGCAAAAGAAGCAGGCTTGGAAACATTAAAAGGGCACCGTTCGGTTGGCGGGATGCGTGCCAGCATCTACAATGCGATGCCGATTGATGGCGTCCTGTCCCTTGTCGCGTTTATGAAAAAATTTGAAAGTAAGCATAAGTAACCAATAGAGGTCTCCTCCTGTGCTAAGGAAGAGACCTCTTTTTACTTATCACCAGCTATTTCAATGGTATACAGTCCTCGTTCGGTAACCAATGTGAATGTATTTTCATCAAACTGGTACTCTGTTGTATCCTCCAGCGGAATTTCATAATAGGAGTCAGGAAGCGGCTGAAAACTATCGCCATCCGTTTCGATTTGACCCGACCCGTTCAATTGGATGGTGTGCATGGGCTCGTAACCATCAATACTTCTCGTATCTTTGGAATAGGAAATCGACTCCAGCTTCATCGATATACTGTCGTGATCCGCTAATTCCTGCTTGGCAATTGTTATGTTTTCACCGTTCCACTCCTGAAGCAGCTGGTTGAATTCTTCAATCGTTAAGTATCGCTGTGACATGTGCATCCCTCCAGTTCTTATTTTTACCTGGAGGGCTGAATTGATGCGTATAACTATCCTCTTTTTTCTTTAAGAAAAGTTGAAAAGACAATAAAAGAGACGGCCCTCAGACCGTCTCTTTGTTTATAGAATTATTTTAAATTGTCAATTTTTAACTTCGTGCTTTATGTCGTAATCAATAATTTGGATTTTTTCTAATGGAAGTTTGAAGCTGGAAGACAGCTTTTTCTTCAAGTTTTTCTCGTTTACTTCCGCATCCTCTGCGTTTACGTCCCATTCAATTTCATCCATTCTTCGAAATAACTCTGGGCGATCAAGTTCACTTTCCTTATGGAAATTAATCCATGATACATTCACTAACATTAACTCTACCCCTTTCCGGAGTCAGCTAAACCTTTTTTCAAGTTAACTGGGCAAACAAAATTTCCTTATTTAATTGTTCAGCAAGTATAACACGGTTGCTTAGTTATGTATACCCACCCTTTTCCTGCCGCGATAAGTGAGAGGAAGTTTCAAAAGGAGTAAAAAAAGGTATATGGGATAAATAGTAAATCAGCGCTGCAAGTTTACAAACAAGGAGGATATACCGATGCGGTATCTTATCGTTTCCGATATACATGGAGAGGTTGAGAAACTGGAAAGGGTGCTTGAAAAAGCATCTTATGATTCAGAAAAAGATCAGCTGATTTTGCTTGGTGATTATATAGACCGGGGGCCCCATTCGAAAGCAGTTATCGACAAAGTGAAGGAACTGGTGGAGAAAGATGGTGCAGTTGCGATCAAGGGAAACCACGATGATATGTTCATCCGTTCGCAATATGAAGGAGAAGCGATGGAGCTTTGGAAAATGAATGGCGCTTCCACAACGCTGAAAAGTTATAATGGCAAAAAGGAAGAACTGAAAGAAGACCAGCGATGGATGGAGAAAAATCTGGAGCTTTACCATGAAACAGACGACTATATCTTTGTCCACGCAGGCCTTGAACCGGAAATCCCGATAGAGAAACAGGATGAAGATACCATGTTGTGGACTCGCCATACGGACCGGATCGGACTGGGTAAAACCGTGGTCCACGGCCATACGCCGGTCAAAGATATTTTTTACTACGAAGATCAAATTGATATCGATACTGGTGCTGCATATGGTGGAAAGCTGACTCTATTAGAGCTGCCGACGCACGAAGTGTATACCGTATAGAAAGATGAGCGAGGGTATCAACCTCACTCATCTTTTTTCTGCCTCATTAATAAACTCTGTCCCCATTAAAAATGGAGTTTTTCACGACTACATAGTCGACGTGTTTGATAGCGTCAAGATTCGTGCCGCCTGCATAGGAAATAGCAGACTGGAGATCCTGTTCCATCTCCACTAACGTATCTTTTAAAGAGCCTTTATGCTCCACGTACATTTTCTTACCCTCGACGTTTTTCTTTTCGCCTTTTTGAAATTCTGATGCGGAACCGAAATATTCCTTATATAGCTTGCCGTCCTTTTCAAACGTTTCACCAGGAGATTCCTCATGACCGGCGAACAGTGAGCCGATCATGACAAGGGTTGCTCCGAAACGGATGGATTTAGCTACGTCGCCATGCGTACGGATGCCACCGTCCGCAATAATCGGTTTGCTTGCTGCTTTAGCACACCAGCGGAGCGCAGCCAGCTGCCAGCCGCCAGTTCCGAAGCCGGTCTTAATTTTGGTGATACAAACCTTTCCTGGGCCGATACCGACTTTTGTAGCGTCTGCGCCGGCATTTTCAAGCTCTCTGACAGCTTCCGGAGTACCGACGTTTCCAGCGACGACGAAACTTTCCGGAAGGTGCTCTTTAATATGGCGAATCATCTCAATGACCGCATTAGAGTGACCATGGGCAATGTCGATCGTGATGAATTCCGGTGCCAGGTTTTCTTCGGCTGCCTGCCGGACAAAGTCGTATTCTTCCGGCTTGACACCTACGCTTATGGAGGCGATCAACCCCCGTGATTTCATGTCTTTTATAAAATCAATACGCTGTTCTGGCTGGAAGCGGTGCATAATATAGAAGTAGCCGTTTTCTGCCAATGCGATAGCGATTTTTTCGTCGATGATCGTCTGCATATTGGCAGGCACAACGGGAAGCTTGAAAGAATATCCTCCCAAGTGGATCTTTGTATCACATTCTGATCGGCTATTAACGACACATTTCGCGGGAATCAGTTGAATATCTTCGTAATCAAACACATTTTCCATGGTTAACACTCCTAAAAGCGAATATTTTAATTGTTATAATATAAAACGTTCGTACATGTGGTAATTTACACCATAAAAAAGAAAATGTCAAAGGTATTCAGATATGGATCCCGATTTTGTTTAACTCCTCGTCGTTCCGGTCATAAATAAAGGAAAGCAGTCAAACGGTAAAAAGGTGGTTATAACATGAAAGTGCGTATCGAATTGACGTACCAGACCCCTAAAGGGACAAAAAGTGAATTCAGTTCAGAAGAAATGCAAGCGGCTCAGGCAATTTTAATAGCCGAAGATTTGGAAAGGACCGGACGGGTAAAAGAGTTTACCTTCATCGATAGTCAGGATCACACCTGGAGTTTGAAAGAACTGAAGGAATATATGAAGGGGATTGAAACAGAACCGCACAACATTACGGTTTATTTTGATGGTGGTTTTGATTTACAAACAAAAAAGTCAGGACTTGGCTGTGCGATATATTATGAGCAGAACGGAAAGTCATACCGGCACAGGAAGAATGCTTTAGTCGACGAACTAAACACGAATAATGAAGCAGAGTACGCGGCGCTTCATCTGGCATTACAGGAAATGGAGTTCATGGGCGTCCACCATATGCCTGTTAGCATCGTTGGCGATTCTCAGGTTGTCATCAATCAGTTAAATGGGGAGTGGCCGTGTCTGGAAGATGAATTGTCTAAATGGGCAGATCGCGTGGAAGTTAAAATGGAACAAATGGGAATCCAGCCGGAATACAAAGCAGTATCCCGAAAACGGAACCGGGAAGCAGATCGGCTGGCGACGCAGGCATTGGAAGACACGGAAATTACGAGTACGATGGAACTGTAATGCTAATCTGGAATAAACGCTCTGGGTGCAAAAGACTCAGAGCGTTTATTTTGTTTTCTATTCAACAATAAAACAATGTTTTTTGTAAAATATTGAAAATAGTATTGTGAATAATCTAATCATTTGAAATAATTGTAATAAAGTGACTGTTGAATGAGGTGATGAAATTGGGTGCTACAGAAACGCTGGTCCTGTTTTATCCCACGCTGTTTTTATTGCTTGGAATCATTGCCGGGATTGGATATAAAATTTCGAAATGCCATATTTGCCAGGTTGGGTTATTCGGGTATCTATTTGCCAATACCGCTTTCTTTTTCTTTGTGGAAGGGGGACTTCCTGGAATTGAACGGGATGCAGTTGGTCTGGGCCTGGATGTGTTCCGGGATTTGTCTTTGTCAGAGACAGCAGCACTCCTGTTTGTGCCAAGTATATACTCAATAGCTTATACATGTTTGCTTTTACTGGGTTATTTATATACCGGAGTAGCCGTTTCGATGTCTCGGAAAAATGTCAGTGCGGAGTTAAAGGAGGAGGAACATGGGGGCGCTTCTAACGTTGATTGGTGATTTTTTTGCAGCGATTGCAGGCGGTTTTTCAGAAAAAATCAGAGCAAATAAAGAGAAGAAAAAATAGATTCCACAAATGAGGAATCTATTTTTTAGGCTTGTTCAAAGAGAAGCTCTTAAAAGATACATCTCAAACAGCAGCCTTTATGTTAAAATGAAGAAAGCGTTTACACCAAGGTAATAACTCCACTTCTTAGCCATAGTCATAAATAATGACAAATGATGGAGGGATGGATGTAAGTGAAGGTATTACGACTGGGTCATGCGATGTACGTATTGACGAGTAAGAGTGGGGCGAAGATGCTGATTGATCCATTCTTCGAAATGAATCCAGGCTGTCCGGAAAAGTATCAGAGCAAGGGATTTTTGAAAACGATTGATACGGTCGTACTGACCCATGGCCACTTTGACCATACGAGCGGCGTGGACAAGATGATGGAAGCGAATCCGGATGCGATGATCATTGCCCAGTATGAGCTTGCGATGATTTTACTGCAAAAAGGATATAACAACGTCATGCCTCTGAATTTCGGTGGGCAGTTCAAGCTTCCTGATGTGGAAGTGACGATGGTGGCGGCAAGACATACAAGTTCTTATGGTGAAACGGAAGGACAGCCGATGTACGCGGGTGAGCCGTGTGGGTATATTTTCGATTTTGATGAGGATCTCACGCTCTATCATTCCGGCGACACGGCAATGATGGCTGATATGAAACTGATCCAGGAGGTCTACCAGCCGGATATGGCTATACTGTCATCAAGCGGCCATTTCACTATGAATCCGAAAGAAGCGGCATATGTAGTCAAGCATTTGCTTGATGTGAAGAGGGTTATACCAAGTCATACTTTTCCTTCGAAAGAAAAGTCGGCTTCAGAAGAAACTTATGACGGACTTGTAGAAGCATTTCCGGTAATTTCCTATATGATCGACAGGGATAAAGAACTGGAAGAACTCCTGAAAGATTATAAGCAAACGGAAGTTGACATCCTCGGGTACGGGGAAGAAAAAGAATATCATTGATTCAAACATAGCTACATCCCAGAGCCACCGGGCTCTGGGTTTCCTTTTATTCATTACCTGTCTTTAGGAGACAAGAATTGAAAATTACTAGATAAAATAGATAGTTTAAGAGCCAGCACAGAAAAGCACCACCTGGAATCCAGGAGGTGCTTTTGCTTAAAAATTATTTTTTGCCTTCAAGGTGCTGGTTATCTTTCCAAAAACGGAGCAGGTCGCCGTATACCACTTTATCCGAAAGTTCCAGCTCTTTTTCAGCTTTCTCTTTCAGTGGTGCACAGGTCTTTGTCTCGATTTCTTCTCCGGTAGCCTTCTCATAGCAGATATTTTCTTTTGCGGCATACGCATATTTATCGGTTACGACACTTCCGTCACGGAATATAGCCAAATCTTCGCGTTCTTTGGAAAAGAGATCGACTCCGAATTGTACATCATTACGTTCTTTTACTCCTAGCAGGTGAAGAATGGTAGGCTTCAAGTCTACCTGGCTGCCTACAGTTTCCATCTCTTTTCCTTCCATACCAGGAATGTGGATAATCAATGGAACTTTCTGCAGCTGCATCTCCTCAAATGGACGGATTTCTTTGCCAAGGATTTCACTCATGGCGCGGTTATGGTTATCAGAGATGCCGTAATGGTCACCATACATGACGAAAATGGTATCTTCATATTCGCCTTGCTCTTTCATCATGTTGAAGAATTTCTTGACGGCTTCATCCTGATAACGCATCGTCTGGAAGTACCGGTCGACGGTGCCGTCACCGGTTTCAGCCGGTTTAATCATTTTTTCTTCTTCTTTATCCAGAATAAATGGATAGTGATGGGTAAGTGTGATGAACTTAGCATAATACGGCTTGTCTAACTCTTTGATCATCGGCATGGATTGTTCAAAGAATGGGATATCTTTCAGACCGTAGTTGACCGAGTTTTCTTCTGTTACATCGTATTCTTCTTTCGAGAAGAAACGCTCATAACCAAGCGACTTGTACATAACATCACGGTTCCAGAATGTGTCATGGTTACCATGGAAAGTCGCGGGCGTATATCCTTCTTTTTTCAGAATTTCCGGTGTAGCATTAAATTCATTTCCAGCATTCGTTGTAAATACCGCTCCACGCGGCAATCCATACATCGAGTTGTCCAAAAGGAACTCAGAATCAGATGTTTTCCCTTGTGCAGTATTGTGATAGAAGTTTTTAAAGTAAAAACTATCATCTGCAAGGTCATTCAAAAATGGCGTGATTTCTTTTCCGTGCAGCTTGCGGTCCATGACAAAGTTCTGAGTAGATTCAAGGGAGATCAGGACGACGTTCTTTCCTGCTGCTTTTCCATAGTATTCCCCTTGAACGCCCATTTTACCTTGCTGTCCATTGACATAGTTCAGGACTTCGGACAATTCGTCACTATCTGCAAATACACGCTTCGATGACGTATTAGCTGTCATGACGCTATCATAGATGTGATAGTTATAGATTCCTAGAAGTTTGACAAGCTTCATCCGGTCAAATGTCCGTGTCAGTAACTCAGGGCGTTCTTTGTCAGCTAAATTCAGGTTTACTGCAGCAATTCCGATTACTGCTGCATATAGCATGGCAACGGTACGCTTTTTGAAACGCATGCTTGGCTTCGTCTTCTTGCTGACCATCCAGGCAATCAGGATCACAACGTCAATCCAGTAAAGAATATCCGTTGGGTGGATTAACGCCTGGGCGCTTCCTCCCAGTTCGAGAAAGTTTTTATATTGCATCAATACTGGCAGCGTGATGAAATCACTGAAAAAACGGAAATAAACGACGTTGGCAAACAGCACAAAGGTCATAAAAAAGTAGATGACCATAAATGCTTTATTGCGCAATTTTGGTGAAAAGAAAAACGATAATCCTAAGAAAAAGAGAATCGAACTGATTGGCGTAATCGCTAATATGAATTGTTGGGAATTGTTTTCAATGTCAAGTGTGAAAGCTGTTTTCAAAGCATAATAGGTTTTTGCCCACAAGAACACGATGGCTACCGTGAAGAATAGCCAGCCTTTCTTTAATAGACTCTTGTAATCATTCATCATGATGAACCTCCTGTTAATCTTTCATGACTAGCATAGTAGTTAAATTTAACAAATTTTTCTCGAAAAGTAAACATTTAAACGGCAATTAAAAACGCTCTAATTTGTTATTCCCATGTAAACCAGAGATTAATCCTATATTTTAATTTTGTAATAGAATGTAAAATTTTATTGACCAGAGTGGTCTAATAGGAATATACTAAAGTCGACCGGGGTGGTCTAAAACAGATTAGTTTTCTATATGGATAGAAGGAGGGGGTCAAACTGCCAAAGAAGTTCATCAATTTAGATGAAACGAAGCAGCGGATGATCTTAAATGCGGCATTTCGTGAATTTGCTGAAAAAGGCTTTGACCAGGCATCGACGAATGCCATTGTCAAAGAAGCCGGCATCGGAAAAGGAATGCTGTTCTATTATTTTAAAAATAAACAAGGGCTTTATGAATACTTGATTGAATACACGCTCCATGTGATCATTCACGATTATTTAGAGCAGATTGATATGGAAAGACGGGATTTCATCGAGCGTTTCAAACAGGCTTCCCGCTTAAAAATGAAAGCATTCCTGGAACATCCGGCTTTGTTCCGGTTTGCGGGGACATTCATGCTGGATGAAGCATCGATTCCTGAGAAACTCAAACCCCGGCTGGAAAAATTGCAGCAGCTTGGCTATGCCATGATGTATGAGAACATCGATACGTCTTTATTCCGGGATGATGTCGATGTTGAGAAAGCTTTCCGGTTGATCCGCTGGGCGATTGAAGGCTATCAGAATGAATTGAAGCAGCGGCTGCAAGGGGAGAATTTAGCTGCGATGGACTTTGACCCTTTATGGGAAGAGTTCTATGAATACCTGGAGGTTTTGAGAAAAAGTTTTTATTCCTAAGGGAGGGGTCAGGATGACTGTGTTAACTACCAATAATCTGACAAAGCATTTTGGTAAGGTCAAAGCGCTCAATGGGGTTGATATTGAGGTCCGTGAAGGAGAGGTGTTCGGGTTTATCGGTCCGAACGGTGCAGGTAAATCGACGACGCTCCGTATTTTGCTTGGCATGCTGCGAGCGACGGATGGGAGTGCCACGATTTTCGAAAAAGATGCCTGGAATGATGCAGTCAAGCTTCATGAGCGGATTGCTTATGTGCCGGGGGATGTGAATCTTTGGCCAAACCTCACTGGCGGCGAGGTCATCGATCTGTTCATTAAACTTCGCGGCGGCAAGCGGACAGAGCGCCGTGACGAGCTGATCCGCCGGTTTCAATTGGACCCGACGAAAAAATGCCGGGCGTATTCCAAAGGGAACCGTCAAAAAGTAGCCTTGGTCGCTGCTTTTTCCTCTGATGCAGATTTATATATATTGGATGAACCTACATCCGGGCTCGATCCTTTGATGGAACGCGTCTTTCAGGAATGTGTCAATGAAGTGAAGCAGCAAGGAAAAAGTGTGCTGCTCTCGAGTCATATTTTATCGGAAGTGGAAAAGTTATGTGACCGAGTGGCAATCATCCGGGATGGACGGATCATCGAATCCGGCTCACTTGCTGACCTGCGCCACCTGACGAGAACACAGCTGCTTGTAGAAACAAAGCAGCCGATGACAGAACTTGCCTCACAGCCAGGCGTCCACCATGTAGAAGAAAAAGGGAGCACGGTTGTTTTTCAGGTGGATTCGGAAAAGCTGGATCAGGTACTTTCTTATATCAGTACATTTGGAATCGTCAAAATAGAAAGCGCACCACCGACTCTTGAGGATTTATTCATGCGACACTATGAAGGAGTGGGAGGGGAAGGGTAATGAATAAGCGTTTGTATGCGAATACAGGAGTGCTTACCCGGCTCGTCATCCGCCAGGACCGGATTAGATTGATCATCTGGCTGGCAGCTTTCATCATAGCGAACCTGCTGGTTGCCAATGCATTTTCCACTTTATACCCTGCCCAGGCCGAACGGCAGGCAATGGCGGAAACAATGATGAACCCTGCGATTACTGCGATGGTCGGACCGGCATATGGCTTGGATAACTATACGGTTGGTGTCATGCTGGCGCATGAGATACTGCTGTTGACAGCAGTGGTGGTAGGCGTCATGAATATTCTGCTGGTAGCTCGTCACACACGGGCAGAAGAGGAAGACGGACGTGTGGAACTTATTCGTGCCTTACCGACCGGTCGGCTGTCCAATGTCGCTTCTACTTTACTTGTTTTTGTATTTACTAATATTCTGCTGGCGCTGCTGGTCGCTGGTTCTTTGATGGCTCTGGGAATTGAAAGTATTGATGTTGCGGGGTCATTGTTATATGGCGCCTCACTCGGTGTCACGGGTATCTTTTTTGCCGGACTTACAGCAGTATTCGCTCAATTGTCTGAAAGCGGGAGAGGTACGGTCGGGCTTGGGATGGCTGTACTGCTGATTGCTTATATGGTCCGTGCGATCGGAGATGTCAGCAGTGAAACGTTATCGATGTTTTCACCCTTCGGCTGGATTGTACGGACAGAAACTTATGTCAACAACTACTGGTGGCCGGTGTTCGCCACGCTCGGAGTTTCATTGCTATTAATGGGGGCAGCGTTTTACTTGAATGCCATTCGTGATATGGAAGCAGGGTTTCTTCCATCAAAAGCAGGTAAAAAACAGGCGTCTCCTATGTTGCTCAGTCCGATTGGGCTCGCTGTGCGACTACAGCGCACCGGAATCATTTCCTGGGCAATCGCAATGTTCGTGCTTGGCGCGTCGTATGGCTCGGTTCTTGGCGATTTGGAGTCGTTTTTTGCGGAAAACGAAATGATGCAGCAATTGCTGTCCCCTGCCTCAGGCGTTTCCTTGACCGAGCAGTTCATGACGATGCTGCTGGCAGTGCTGGCGATGATCAGCACCATCCCGGCGATGATGTTCCTTTTGAAATTGAAAGGGGAAGAGGGAAAAGGCCGCGCCGCTCACCTTCTCGTCCGCTCGGTTTCACGGGTCCGGCTGCTTGGCAGTTTTCTGGCTTTAGCTTTGGTGGGGGCATGGGTGATGCTGTCGCTTGCCGCGCTTGGCTTAGGAGTGGTCGGCAATGCTGTTATGGAAGAGGGCATTGCTTTAGCGACATTCTATCAATCGTCCATGGTTTATTTGCCTGCCATGTGGGTGATGCTCGGGTTTTCTGTACTGCTCCTTGGATGGGCTCCACGGACCACGGTGGTCTCGTGGTTGTACCTGGTGTATTCTTTTATCGTCGTCTATATGGGAGGATTATTCCAATTTGATGAGTGGGTGGTAAAGGTGAGCCCATTCGGTTATGTACCTGAGCTGCCGGTCGAGGAAGTTAGCTGGATGAGCCTGCTGGGATTGACCGGGATTGCAGTGCTTCTGCTTGTGGCCGGTTTTGTTGGATACCGGAAGAGGGATTTCCAGGGCGGCTAGGGATTACTTTTCTGCTTGTCGAACACGTGTTTACTGGACAATACTACTTTTTAGTAGACATTTCATACGGTTTACTAGACACATTCATAACTTTACTAGACACATTCATAACTTTACTAGACACTATTGAAGTTTTACTAGACAGAATCAGAAATTTTATAGACAAACACAATATTTACTAGAATAAAAAAGCATTTACTAGACAATAGTGCACCCTCGACCCCTTGGCTGACCGTCCAGGGGGTTTTTTATGTAAAAAATAGAGCACAAGGGTAGCAATCCAACCAATTAGGCAAAAGTCCATTACATTTTGTTGATGTAACACAAACGTAACTACATAATCATTGACTGTGAATATTATATTTCATATTATAGTTAAAAATGAAATGAATATTCCATAAGGGAGATGTTGAAAATTACTACGGATAGTAAATCAATGATATCGGAGAACACCAGGAAATCTGCTGAACTTTTCGAAAAAGCGGGAGAAGTCATCCCGGGAGGAGTCACAGCACACATCAAGCACATCGCACCTCACCCGCTGGTCATGGAAAAAGCGAAAGGTAGTAAGCTATATGATGTCGATGGTAATGCGTACATCGACTATCTGCTTTCCTACGGAGCGCTCATCCATGGACATGGACATGAGCATGTTTACCAGGCGGTCATGAACCAGATGCAAACCGATGGAACCACGATTTTCGGTACACCGCATAAACTGGAGATCACCATGGCGGAAAAATTGATCGACTTGTATCCGAGCATCGATATGGTGCGCTACACCAATTCCGGTCTGGAAGCAACCCTGCTGGCGATCCGGACGGCGATGGCCTATACCGGAAAAACGAAACTGGCTAAGTTCGAAGGTCACTATCATGGTGGATATGATCAAGTGCTCCTGAGTGTCAATCCGGACCTTGGGCAGGCCGGGGAGGAAGAAGCTCCAAAGGCAGTACCGGAATCCAGCGGGATACCAGAATATTATGTAGAAAATACAATCATGCTGCCATTCAACGATTTGGAGAACTCCGAGCGGATTTTGCGTGAACATGCGAATGAAATTTCCGGCTTGATTTTAGAGCCTGTTCAGGGAGGATTCATCCCGGCCACACAGGAATTCATGGACGGTATCCGGAAAATCACAGAAGAGCTGGGTATCGTATTAATTTTTGATGAAGTGAAAACCGGCTTCCGCCTTGGATTAGGCGGCGCGCAGGAAGTGTACGGGATCGAGCCGGACCTGACGGCGCTAGGAAAAGTGCTTGGCGGCGGATTTCCGGTCGGTGCCATTGGAGGAAAGCGGGAATTCATGATGACGACAGCAGTCGACGACAGCCGAGATATTTTGACAGCGGGGGCAGACAATACGAACAAAAAACAATCCGTTTTCCATAGCGGCACATACAACGGCCATCCAACCGTACTTGCCGCCGGATTGGCGACTATTGAAGTGTTGGAACAGCAAGGAACGATGGATGAATTATTTAATAAAACGCAGGATCTGCGCAATAAATTAGAGGCGGTTTATCAAAAACATGGGCTGACTATGCAGACAGTCGGAACAGGAAGCATCTTTAATATCATTTTGACAGATACGCCAATTTACAATTACCGAGACATGGATCAGCACGATGCCGATTTAAGAAAAGAAATCGATTATGAATTACTGAAGCTTGGCATCTATACAAAACCGATGAACCGCTATTCAATGTCGACGGTACACACCGAAGAAGATATCCAGCGTACCGTCGATGCGCATGACGAAGCGATTCGACGCGTTTTGAATAACTAAGCAGTCAGGGGCGAATCAATACATCCATTGGTTCGCCCTTTTAGCTTGCAGTTCCCATAAGATAAAATTAATCTGAACGAAGGAAGGAGTGCTGGAATGATGGAAAATGTCTATCAACAAATCGCCGGAAAAATGAGTGGGATGAGCAAGTCACACGTCCGGATTGCTACATATATTTTAGAGAACCAGACAACGGCTCCGTTTTTGACCGTCGGTAAATTGGCGAAAATGGCGGGAGTCGGCGACGCTACCGTCGTCCGGTTTGCGACCACACTTGGCTATTCCGGTTATGCGGAGATGCAGCAATTCATGCAAAGTTCCGTGCAGAAGCAGCTGACCACTACGGAGCGGCTGAAGATGTCAGAAGAAGTGTATGATAAAAAATCTTCCGGCGTCTATGAAGTTTTCCAGGATGATATCTCGAACATCCAGGCGACGATGGAGAAAATGGATGAACAAGCATTCCATCAGGCGGTGGATTCTCTGGTACGGGCCAGAAAAGTTTACATCATCGCCAATCGCAGTGCCACCTCGCTCGGGGTGTTTTTGCACTATTACCTGAACATTATCCTGAAAAATTCGGAATTGCTCCAGTCGGTGGAAGCCTCTGCTGAAAAATTGTCCGACCTGGAAGAAGAGGACGTTGTCATCGGCATCAGTTTTTCCAGGTATACGAAAAGTACGATTCAAATGTTCAGCTATGCCAGGGAAAAGAAGGCTGCCACCATTGCGATCACCGATAATTTATTATCGCCGCTTGTCCCTCATGCGGATATCCCGCTGGCTGCCTCCAGCCAGATGCCGAGTCTGATCGACTCATTTGTGGCTCCGCTCAGCCTGATTAATGCATTAATTACATTTGTCGGGAAAGAAAAGCAAGTGGACATTCATGAGCGGCTCGACGTTCTGGAAGGAATCTGGGATCATTTTGGAGTATTTGATAACTGGAACAAATAACAGAATTCTAGGGGGATGGAAAGTGAGAAAAGTAGAAGTTGTCGACTATAATAAGCGCTGGCCGGAGGAATTTAAGAAGGAAGCGGAGAGCCTGCAGGATATAATGGGAAGCATGCTCATGTATATCCATCATATTGGAAGTACATCTGTAGCAGGTCTTTCGGCAAAACCGGTGATTGATATCATGCCGGTCGTAAAAAAGATTGAGCAGGTGGATCAGTTTAACGAAGCGATGGAAGCGATTGGCTATGAGGCGAAAGGGGAGCTTGGGATTCCCGGACGTCGTTATTTTAGAAAAGGGGGAGACGATCGGACGCATCATGTCCATGTCTTTCAGGAAGGAAGTCCGGATATTGAACGGCACCTGGCCTTTCGGGATTACCTGCGGGTCCATCCTGAGGAAGCGAAAGCATATGGCCAATTAAAAACAGAGCTGGCGAGAAAATTCCCAAACGATATCGAAGCGTATATGGACGGTAAAGACCCATTCATCAAAGATAGAGAGCGTCGGGCACTTGTCTGGTATAAAAAGCAGCAGCAATAAATACAAGGAGGCGCATGAAAATCTCTGTCATGTCGTTAAAAACATACATGTAGTACGATAGCCAGGAGGGAGGAAAAAAGTTGAAACCTCTATGGCTGTTCGCCCGTACATACTAGTAAGCGTCTAACAAGGAAGGAGGAAGCAGCGTGTTTGAAATCTTATTTGATCTCCCGTTAAATTTGCATATCTATGCCTTGGTTATGGCTGCACTGCTGCCGATCTCCTTCCATGTTTTTAGCCATTATTTTGAAGGCTCTTACTTAAAAGGGTTAGCCTTTGAAACAGACACCGGCTTTGAACGGCCGATCGCCAAGGGGGACTTGTTCTGTCCTGACTTACTAAAAGATACACAAGTGGTTATCATCACAAAGTGTGTCAAACGAAAAGAAGCTCCTGATGGCGATCAGGACGACCATCCTATCCTTCTCATACCATAGATTTTAAAATTTGTGAGGAGGAGTAGCGTGAAACGTTTGGTGTTATTAGGAAGCTTATTGATGATGGTGTTAAGTGGATGTTCAGGAAGCGGGGAAGCCGGAAGGGCTTTCCTCAGGAATACTTTCGTTGATCCATTCACTTTTTTGATTGAAAACACAGCAGTTCTGTTTGACGGCAGTTTTGGCATCGCCATTGTATTGATTACGATTCTGATTCGATTGGTGCTTATGCCTTTTACGTTGAATCAATATAAAAACCAGCAGCATATGAAAGAGAAAATGAGCGTGATGCAGCCGGAGATGAAAATCATCCAGGAGAAAATAAAGGAAACAGATAAACGGGAAGAACAGCTGAAACTGCAGCAGGAAATGATGGAGCTTTATAAGAAACATGGCGTCAATCCCATGGCCATAGGCTGTCTGCCACTCCTGATTCAAATGCCGGTTCTGATGGGGTTTTATTATGCGATTCAAAGCTCTGAGGAAATTGCATCGCATTCTTTTCTCTGGTTCAGTCTGGGCGGACCGGATATTCCTTTGGCATTGATTGCCGGTGCTATTTATTATTTCCAGTTCAAAGTGCAGCAAAAAATGATGCCGGTTGATCCAGCGAATAATAATCCGTTGATGCGCTGGATGGGGTTGATTTCACCGGTAATGATTCTGGTGATTTCCTTTAATATGCCAGCCGCACTGCCATTGTACTGGTCTGTCGGAGGATTGTTCCTGATGGTGCAAACTTGGCTTGCCGGAAACATGGGCCTTCGCAGTTCTAAAGCAGCGAATCAAGAATAACCATGGTTGAAAAGAGGCACGTTCCTAACAGAACGTGCCTTTTTGGCAAAAAGGGGGTAGTACCAATGGTAAAAGGATTAATTTACACCATCAGCCTGTTCACTTTATCGGTGTTATTATTCTATATTGTCAACCAGGCCTTATATGCGGAAGCTTCAACTATCGCTTTTTTCCTGGCCATGATCGTCAGTCACTTGATTTTGGAAAAGAATCAATGGTTCATCGAGGTACTGGCAAAGGAGATCACCGCTTCAAAAACCAACGAATGGGAAGGTGAATGATTATGTGGTTGTTTTTAGGATTATTAGCCTTGTTAGCCTCGCCAATAGTTATTATGTTGATCCGCGAAAAATTCGGGTGGGACACGAACCGGTTTTACGGGGATGAACTGAAAAAGGATAAGTATACCGTAAAAGATGAGGCTTATGATAAGAGCGCGAAACAGATGAGCGGCCATGATTTCGGAGGAAGCAATCATAATCATGAGGGCGACGGCTTTCATTAAAGATTGCACCTCCGAGAACCTAAGTTTCCATAAGAAAATTATGTTAACTCAACCTTGAATTTTTCAAGCAAATCTTTAAAAGCAGGTCGTTCATTACCGTCACGTCCTGTCACGTGTTCTGCGGTCACTAAAGAATTCAATACCGCTTCTTCTGTCGCTTCTCCAATTGCACGGAAAGCTGTGTCGATATCCTCTTCGTGAATCGTAGATATGGTAAGCGGCTGAGCAGGTTTATCGTGCGGTATTTTTGTAGCTGTGGAAAAACCAAGTACGATATCACCACTGCCATGGCCGATGATCGCTCCTGTCCGGGACAGCCCGGTGACCGACCGTTTGAGTATCCGGTTGAGCTGCCGTTCTGATACCGGGAGATCCGTCGCGACAATTACCATCACCGATCCTTTGTCTTTTTGTTCCCAGGAATCGAGGAGAGCCTGCTTCAACTCCTGGCCGACGGGTTTTCCATTCACACGCAGGTCGCTCAGCATTCCGAAGTTCGTTAAAACAAGCACCCCCATCGTATATACCCCATGATCATACTCCATCAGTCGCGATGCCGAACCAATGCCGCCTTTCAGTGAATAACAAAGCATTCCCCGGCCGGCACCGACAGCTCCTTCTTCAAATTCAGCAGCAGTATGCTTAAGTGCTTCTAAGACATGTTCTTTCTGAACAGCCTGGGCATGGATATCATTCAAAAACATATCGTTGCATTCGCCGATGGCTGGATTGACCGTGCCGGTCGTTCGACCGATTTCCGGGTTCTGTTTCATCGTATCTGCAATTAACGCATCCGCAGCTATACCGACACTTGCTGTGTTGGTCAATACAATTGGCGTTTCAAGCGTCCCGAGCTCATTGATCTGGATGGTTCCAATCGTTTTTCCAAACCCGTTGATGACGTGGCTTGCAGCGATCAATTTTTCTTTGAAGATGTTGCCCTGGTGGGGGAGTATGGCGGTCACCCCTGTCTGTATAGCTTGATCGCTCAATGTCACGTGGCCTACTGTAACGCCAGCGACATCTGTAATTGCATTGAGCGATCCAGTATTCAATCGTCCGATTTTCACGCCATAATCGGCTATTCTTTTTTGCTCATACATAAAAAACACCTTGCTTTCTATTAAACAATTTCATTCATTGTATCACTATTTTTATTTATGCACCGTACGGGAGGTTAGTCAAATGATAGTAAGAAAAACGGTCGCCATTATCAATGCGATCCTCACCGGCATCGTAGTTATCTTGATTTCTACCTTTTTCGCTTCTGGTGGAATAGGAGAAAATTATACCGATCAAACGTTTGTCGCTCCAGAATTTTTTGCAATTCTTTTTATTTGGGGAATAGGAGCCTTGTTGGTTGTATGGATGTTTTTAAAAATTCGTTATACCTGTTCATTTTATCACTGATCATCACGTGGGTGTCTATCCCGGTGGGCATTAAACTGGCTCAATACCTTGCGTATATTTTTGCTTGATTCAGAATTTTTTCATCTTTTATCCCAGTAAAGCTTTAAATTATTATCGATTAGGCGTACAATGGATAATAATCTCAAACCTCCACCTGGCTGGGGGTACTTTTTTACCCAAATTACTTACTAAACTAATCTAATCGCATAAGGAGTCATGAACATGAAGAATAACAAGCTTACTATCGTAGAGAGTAAAACTAAGCAGCAAAAGCCGAATACGGACCAGATTCCATTTGGCCGGACCTTCACCGATCACATGTTTGTTATGGATTACCATGAAGAGAGAGGCTGGTATGAGCCGCGCATCGTACCATACGAGCCGTTGACGCTCGATCCTGCTGCAATGATTTTCCATTATGGGCAGACAGTTTTTGAAGGGTTAAAGGCCTATCGTTCTGGAGACCGCGTGCTTTTGTTCCGTCCGGAAAAGAACCTGGAACGGTTGAATCGATCCAGCGACCGACTGAGCATCCCCCCAATCGATGAAGAAGAAGTAATGGGGTACCTGGAAGAACTGATCAGCCTGGAAAAAGACTGGGTGCCGGACACCCCGGGCACTTCTTTATATATTCGCCCGTTCATTATCGGTACGGAGCCGAATCTATCGGTTGCTCCATCAAAAACATATAAACTGATGATCATTTTATCCCCGGTCGGATCCTATTTTTCAGGCGGTTTGACCCCTGTAAAAATCCGCGTTGAAGATAAGTTCACGCGTGCCGTTAAAGGCGGAACAGGTATGGCGAAGACAGCCGGAAACTATTCCGCTGCCTACCAGGCACAAAAGCAGGCCTATCAGGAAGGAAAAGCCGATGTACTTTGGCTCGATGGCGTCGAAAAGCGGTATATCGAGGAAGTCGGCAGTATGAACATTTTCTTTAAAATCAACGGAGAAGTCGTGACCCCTGCATTGAGCGGAAGTATCCTGCAGGGGATTACGAGAATGTCAGTTATCGAACTGTTGGAAAAGTGGGAGATTCCTGTCACGGAACGAAGAATTTCTATTGAAGAGCTCTACCAATATTACGAAGAAGGTGTACTGGAAGAAGCGTTCGGAACTGGTACCGCCGCTGTCATCTCCCCGGTTGGTGAGTTGAACTGGCTTGGCAAGGAAATGGTGATCAACAACCACGAAATCGGCGAGCTTTCGCAAAAACTATATGATACGATTACTGGCATCCAAACTGGCAAACTGGAAGATACCCCGGGTTGGACAGTTGAAGTAAAATAAATAAAAAAGCTCCTCCTTTTCAACTAGAAAGGGAGGAGCTTTTTGGGTTAGGACTGAGGCTAGCTAGACCCATCACTTCTACTATTATTCCTTTCTGGAAATCTGACGTACTCTTTAAGAAGGCTCATAAAATCTGATATACTAACGCCCGAACGAAAGTCCTTCTTTTCTGCATCATTAGATGCAGGGAGGGAGGACTTGTTTTTTGTGAAAAAACGCCATTGAGACGGCAGATATAGCCCATGAGATTTAATTTTACAATTCTATAACAAACATGCTCCTTTGTCCTTTACACTAAAAAGGTAGAATGGCCATAAATGATAAAAGGAGTGGAAGACATGAGAAGAGCTTTTCCGATTACAATTCTGATTGCGATGGTTTTATCTTTTTACGGACCTTTGTCGGAAGGAAACCAACAGGCTCATGCAGCTGTTACAGGAGATGTAGTTATTAATGAAGTGGCATGGATGGGGACAACTGCAAGTTATAATGATGAATGGATGGAGCTTTATAATCCGACCAGCCAGGACATTGACCTTACCGGATGGAGTCTGGACGCCCAGGATGGCACACCTGCTATCAATCTATCAGGTACCATTCCTGCCAATAGCTATTACATAATAGAAAGAACAGATGATTCAACTGTTTCCGGAGTAGCTGCGGACTTGATTTATTCTGGCAGTCTATCTAATACAGGGGAAGCTTTGGAGCTTCGTGATGAAACAGGCAATATTATCGATGAAGTGGATGCCTGGCATGCCGGCGATAATGATACGAAAGCTACGATGGAGCGGGATGATCCGGCCGAAAGTGGAACGGATGCAAATAACTGGGCAGATGCCACCACTGATTATACGGAAGGAATTGGTACACCAAAAGCAGCTAATTCCAGTGAAGAAACATCCGGTTGTACAGATAAGAAAGAGAATTTATCCAATGTATCAGAAGCAGAAGGCGCAATTAACGTATTCTTCAACAAATGTGCGGACAATCAATATGCCAGTGCTGGAAATGAAGCGAATGATAATGTCAATTTGGAAGAGCAATTGATCGAAAGGCTGAATAGTGCAACGACAAGCATCGACTTTGCAACTTATGAAATCAATCTTCCTCGGATTGTCGATACGTTGATTGCAAAAGCAGCAGAAGGGGTGGATGTCCGAGTCATCGCGGATGCCAAAGATGCTTCGGATCCCCATTATACAGAACGGTATAAAACGATGCGGTTGTATGTAGAAAAAATGGTTCGCGGCAAGGATGATACCATCGGGACAGCTGATGATATCCATGTATTTTCTGATTCTCCTATGATGGCAGTGGAAGATAGCGCAGCAAGGACAGAGAAGGGATTGCCTTCTGATGCAAGCGATATTCCGGAAGTGACAGTCGAAATCGGCAATAGTACACAAACCGGACGCCTGTTTGTGGAAGCGGAAGAGAAGGACAGCAATGCTTACTATTCACCAGGAAACCAGATGCATAATAAATTTGCACTGGTGGATGATCGTTGGGTATTCACAGGAAGCTGGAACTTTACGGTGACCGGACTATATGGTTCAGAAGCCAATATGGACGCAGGAATTTTGGACGGCAACCAGCAGCATGTAGTCGAAATCAACTGGCCAGAGCTTGCTGGAATCTATGAAACGGAATTCAATGAAATGTGGGGAAGTACAGGGATGACTCCCGATAAAGTGACTTCCAATTTCAGTTCCCGGAAAGTCGATAATACAGTGCATCAAGTGAACATCAATGGTGTTCCTGTTGAAATCTATTTTTCAGCAGGTGATGACGCGGTCGGAAGAATGACGGAGTTTGTGAAAAATGACGCTGATCTTAATACGTATTTTTCCATATTTGCATGGAGCGATCAGGCGCTAGTCAACGAGTTGAAATATAAATGGGAAGGGTCGTATAACGATATGCAAGGTTCGTTGACCGGTTTTGATATAAAAGGAGTATTTGACACAAGCTTCTGGAATCAGTGGTGGTCGGCAAGTGTTGATATGACAGGTCGTACTGCTTCCCAGGAAAGTACGAATAACCCGAATACACGCTGGGCTAATCCGGCTCCTGTCTATCAAGATGAAGAAGCTCGTAAGCTTCATAGTAAAACTATGTTGGTGGATGCGAAGACGGATAGTGATCCTACCGTGATTGTCGGGTCGACGAACTGGAGCAACAATGGCAATAATGTCAATGACGAAAACATGCTGTTCATTCATGATGCAGAAATAACCAATCAATTTTTACAAGAATTTCACGCCCGCTATGAGCTGGCAGGAGGCACCATGCAATAAAGCTTAAAGCTAAAAGCAGCACCCCGGGACATCCAATATCTGGAGGACCTGGGGTGTAGAGTTTATCATTAGGAATGTTGCAGAGCGGCTGCTTTCATAGTGCCGGTTTCCTTGAAGCGGGTATGCCATTCAAATGCTTTTTCCAGCACATGCGGCGTCTGGCCGCCTTTTTCCCATGCTTCTTCATAATAAGCATATAGCTGATCACGGTACATAGGGTGCGCGCAGTTTTCGATGATCACTGGCACGCGTTCCTTCGGTGCCAGGCCACGCAGGTCCGCGTAACCTTGCTCGGTCACAATGACATCGACATCGTGTTCGGTATGATCGACATGAGAAACGAATGGTACGACGCTTGAAATGTCGCCATTTTTTGCAATTGATTTCGTGACAAAAATAGCAAGCCGTGAATTCCGCGTGAAGTCACCGGATCCGCCAATGCCATTCATCATCTTGGTGCCCAGCACATGCGTAGAGTTGATGTTGCCATAAATATCGACTTCAAGCGGCGTATTGATCGAAATCAGACCTAACCTGCGGATGATTTCCGGGTGATTGGAGATTTCCTGTGGACGCAATAGCAGCAGATCACGATAGCGATCGATATTACCGTAAACTTCTTCGAGTTTGGATTCAGAAAGGGTAATCGAGCAGCCGGATGCGAACTTGATTTTTCCGGCATCAAGCAAGTCGAACACTGCATCCTGTAATACCTCGGAATAGACTTCCAGGTCTGTGAATTCAGAATCGAGCAGACCATGGAACACGGCATTGGCAACTGAGCCGATTCCGGATTGCAATGGGGCCAGATTCTCTGGAAGCCGACCGATTTCTACTTCTTTTCGTAAAAAGTCAATCAGGTGGTTTGCCATGGTTGCTGTCTCTTCATCCGGGGGCACAATTGTAGATGGGGAGTCCGGCTGATTGGTGATGACGATCCCCTTAATTTTCTCTATATCAACCTGGATGCCGATGGTGCCAATACGGTCGTCGACTTCCGTCAATGGAATCGGCTGGCGTTTGCCTTGCGCTCCTAATTCATAAATGTCATGCAAGCCCTCAAATGCATCGGACTGAGCCAGGTTCAATTCAACAATGACATTTTCTGCTTTCTCCGCAAAAATGGAAGAGTTACCGACAGAAGTGGATGGGATGATCATCCCTTCTTCTGTAATTGATACCGCTTCCACAATAGCGTAATCAATTGGATTTAATACATCCTGACGAATCGCTTCTGCGGTGTGGGACAAATGCTGGTCGACAAACAGCATGTCTCCCTGATTGATTTCGTTTCGCATTGTTTTGTCAGCCTGGAACGGCAGGCGTTTGTGTACAATCCCAGCCTCCGCCATCAGGCGGTCAATATCGGATCCGAGGGAAGCCCCGGTATATACGTTCACTTTTAAATGTTCTTCTTTCGCTTTTTCAACCAATGCAGATGGAACCGCCTTGGCATCACCGGCACGGGTGAAACCACTCAAGCCAAGTGTCATCCCGTTCTCAATCCAGGAAGCGGCTGTTTCCTCAGAAACGATGCGATCTTCCAGTCGTTTATCTCGTAATCGTAGTTCATAAGTTTGTGTCATACCAAAACCTCCATGATGTAATTTTCTTATAATTCTAACGTCTTATCGCGCTTGTCTCTTGGGTTTTGGTATGAAAGGGCTTAAATTTGTACTGAAATAGAAAATTCATGACATAACTAAGAAAAAATCAGAACGAAAGTATCCGCCGGAATTGGCTAGCATAGGTCTGGCTCACCGGAACTTTGGTGCCATCTTTCATAATCAATAGAAAAGTGGAATGAGAATCCGGCTGAATTTCAGCAATATAATTAACATTAATGATATAAGAACGGTGGCAGCGAAGGAAAATCTCCTCAGGCAAATGGAATTCCACTTCGCTCAATGTAAATTTATGAGTACCTGTGCCGCGTTCCGATTGAACCCACGTTTTCCGGTTGTGGGCTTCTAAAAACATGATTTCCTCATATGGAACCGGCATCCAGCGATCCTCCATATGAAGAGTCAGGAACTTGGACAGAAACTTCAATTGCTTCGAAGGTAAGATGGCGGTGACACAGCCCTTTGGATTACCCGAATCGATAATCGGGACCGAGGTACCGAAGTAGGGCGTTCCAAAAACCTTGCCGTTGATGTGGTCGGATGTCTTTTTCCGGACGCTCAGCGCTTTGAATGTGACGGTATTTTCATTGATTTTATCTCCGGGCTTGATTTTCAGGTCAATGTGTTTGCTTGGTTTATAATAGATGAATTGCTGTGAGTCAGAAACAGCAATTGAGGCTTCTTTTGGAAATAATTCCTTGAATGATTCTACCATGGAAGAAACGGAAAAGTAGTCCATCTGGTAACACTCCTTTAATTCGTTCTTTTTCAATTATAAAGACGATTCCACAAAATAGAAAACGTTAACAATTTGAAAATAGTGAAAATGAAGGGGAAAGAGGGCTACAGAACTGATGCAGATACTTTGATTTGAAGCATTTTTTTCGGTATTCTTAAAGTGTGAAACACTTTACATAACCCTCTATAAACCTCGCAATCTATATTCACTAAAGGAGAATCTTACCCTATATGTTTTTTGACGCATTCGGTACTGATGCATTTTTACTTCTTACAGCATTACTCTTATTCAGTGGTGTACTCGTAGCTAAATTTTCCAGCCGCTGGGGTATTCCTTCATTGATCTTATTTATTATGGTCGGGATGCTTTTTGGAAGTGACGGCTTAGGAATCATCTATTTTGACGATGCCAGCACGGCGCAGATCATCGGTGTATTTGCCCTGGTCATCATTTTGTTTGAAGGTGGTCTGCACACGAAGTGGGCGACTGTCCGCTCTGTCGCAGTGCCATCACTATCCCTGGCAACCCTTGGTGTGCTGCTTACATCGCTCATCATCGGATTTTCTGCCTACCTGATTTTCAATTTGACTATCCTTGAGGGCATGCTGCTTGGTGCAATTGTCGGTTCGACTGATGCCGCTGCCGTCTTTGCTGCCTTGAAGGAAAGGAATATCAAAGCAAAAATGGGAGCGACGCTCGAAGCAGAATCAGGAACCAACGATCCCATGGCTGTATTTCTTACTTTATCTCTGATTGAAATGCTAACCGTTCAAGACCTCTCGGTTTGGATGATGGTTCCGAAGTTCTTTATCCAAATGGGGACGGGGCTGCTGTTTGGAATTATTCTAGGAAAACTGGCTTCATTTTCCATTAACTGGATCAAGCTTGATTCGAGCGCCCTTTATCCGATTTTTTCCGTCGCATTTGCTCTCGTTACCTACAGTGTGACGGCATTCCTTGGGGGGAGCGGCTTCCTGGCGGTGTATGTCGCCGCGCTTGTAGTTGGCAATAGCGAACTCACTTACCGTTATTCCATTTTTCAATTCAATGAAGGATTCGCCTGGATGGCCCAGATTCTCATGTTCATTATTTTGGGGCTGCTTGTTTTCCCAGGACAGGTATTTACTTCAGCAATCATGCTTAACGGTTTATTGTTATCTGCCTTACTGATTCTGGTCGCCCGGCCTATTGCTGTGTTTTTGTCGCTTATAAAAATGGGTTATACCGTAAAAGAAAAATTATTTATTTCCTGGGCAGGACTTCGCGGGGCAGTTCCTATCGTGCTCGCCACATTTCCGATCGTTAACGGTGTTGAAAACAGTCAGGTGATGTTCAATATCGTGTTCTTCATCGTATTGACTTCTGCGCTGGTGCAGGGTTCGACCATTTCCCTCGTAGCGAAGAAGCTGCACCTGGTCGGTCCGAAAAAAGATGTGCCGCACCATTCCATCGAGCTGATTTCCATGGGGAAAGCTTCTGCAGAAATGATCCAGTACCAGGTGAGTCCCCAATCAGCGGTAGTTGGGCAAAAGCTTCGTGACGTCGAGTTTCCAAACCGGGCAAATATTAGTGCAATCATCCGTGACAACCAGGTAATTACCCCCTATGGGGAAACAGAAATCAAAGCCGGGGATTTCCTTTACATTCTTGTTGAGGCCAAGTATAAAGAACAACTGAAAAGCGTTTTAGAACAGCAGCGTCCAGAGCGGAAAGCTTCAGAATAGATAGGTGGCTGAAAAGTATAATATAGGGGCTTTTACTGGGACTTTGCGGAGTCAGTAATGGCAGATTACTAGACAAAAACCCTTATTTACTAGACCACCATGAGTTCTAACTAATCCTCTGACTATATGAAGCACCCATTTTTCTTATGGGTGTTTTTTATTGTCGTGCACTGTGAAAATTGGTCAGGCAAGTTTCAAATCACATGTCTGCTGCTCTTTAGGGTACCATAATAGGAAAATGCGTTTCGTCGAAGGGTGATAGATGATGAAGTTCGGCAGCCATGTTTCCATCCGGGAAGGTTATTTGGGAGCGGCAAAGCAGGCAGCGGCAATGAGTGCGGCTGCTTTTCAGTATTTCCCGAAAAACCCACGCAGTCTTTCCGTCAAAGCATTCAACCAGGAAGATGCCAGAGTCTGCAGAGAATTTTGTATAGAAAAAGGAATTGTCTCTGTATCCCACACCCCTTATCCAACCAGCCTGACTCCTGCAAATGATGAAAAGCGCAAGCAGGTGGTGGAGTCCTTGCTGAATGATCTCGAAATCACAGATGCCTGCGGGTCGGTCGGGGTTGTTGTCCATTTCGGAAAGCGTAGCGATGATGGCGACCCGCTCGTCAGTTACCAGTTAATGATTGCTGTCCTCAATGACGTTCTTTCCCAATGGGACGGAGGATGTAAAATATTGCTCGAAAATAACGCCGGAAAGCCGGGTTCCATGGGGACAACCTTGGAGGAGCTCGTCCAGGTCCGGACTCTTTGTGACCAGCCAGAAAAAATCGGGTTCTGCCTCGATACCTGTCATGCGTTTGCCAGCGGACTTTGGAACGGCGACAACTGGAATGAAGTATTAAATAAAGGACTGGAGCTTGATTATTTCAACTATCTGGAAGTCATTCATTTCAATAATTCCAAATATGATACCGGCTCAGGAAAAGACCGTCATGCTAATATTTTAGGAGAAGATGGTTACATAACAGCGGAACAGTTCGACCAACTGATTACAACACCCCTGGTGGCTGACATTCCGTTCATTTTAGAAACACCGAAAGAGACTCCGACACATGAAGCGGAACTCAAACAACTGCAGAGGAAGTGGGGAACAGAATAATAAATGGAAGCGCATGGCTTAAGTCATGCGTTTTTTGTGAGAAAAAATGAGCTTATATGCGCTACTTCCCCCTTATGAGAGACATTTCTAGAGAAGGATCGTCCCGCCCTTTATACCCTCATTATCCCCTCTAAATAGGGGATGGTAATTTTTTTCGAAAAAACAGTTGCAAAACGACACTAGTGTCGATATAATAAAATTAACTTAACCGACACTGATGTCGTTTTAAAGAGGGGCTGGGATGAGAGTGAAAAATGGATTGCTGAAAAACAGAGGGTATCTTACGTTGATGGCAGCACAGGCGATTTCGAGTATTGGTGACTGGCTTAGTATCGTTGCGGTAATTACGATGGTAGGGTTGAAATGGAATGCCTCCCCGATGCAGGTATCCCTGATCATACTGTGTCTGGCCATACCGATGGCGCTGCTTGGACCTTTAGCAGGGACGGTGGCCGACAGGTTAAGCAGGAAAACATTGATGATTGCATCCGACCTGGTACGTGCCGGTCTGATTCTTGTGCTTGCGGCAGCTGACACCATCTGGATCGTCTATGCAAGCTTGTTTACGATTGGTGTGTTTTCGGCTGTGTTCATCCCAGCTAAGAACGGTAAGTTGAAAGAGCTGGTCGAACAGGAAGATATGAAAAGTGCGATGTCGATCACATCGATGATTGATTCTATGACGAAGGTGATTGGGCCGTTGTTAAGCGGTGTGTTAGTCACCGCCTTCGGGGCAAAGATCGTATTTTTCATCGACTCCGGAACCTTCCTTGTTTCAGCCGCACTGATTATGATGCTGCCAAAAGCAGTTGTTGTAGTTATAGAGGAAGATGATGATGACAAGATGAAACCTTCTTTCAAAGAAGAATTTAAAGTGGGGATTACTTTCATCAAGTCGAACACGTATATGCTGGTGGGGATGTTTTTCTTAGGTTTCAGCCTGTTAATTCTCCAATTATCTGATTCCCAAATCATTGTGCTGCTCCGTGAGCTGACCACTGCTTCCCCTGATCTGTTTGGCTATATTGTCACGGCGTCTGGGCTCGGTATGTTTTTTGCCGGGATGCTGCTGGCGAAAAATACTGATTATCAAGCCTTCCCTTTGATGATGGCCGGTGTTTGCGGGATTGGAATAAGCTTTGGTATGATGGCTGTATTCACTTACCTGGATACAGGATTTTCGGTCGTATGGGCTCCGGTATTGGGGTTGATGGCAGGTTTCGCAGCAAGCCTGGTGTTCGTGCCATTCCAGGCGACTGTCCAGGTCGACACTCCGGTTCACATGACGGGCAGAGTGTTTGGCGTCATCAATAGTGTCACAACCACGTCCACCATCATCGGTCCGTTACTTGGCGGGTGGCTGTCCACAGTCATCGGAGTCATCCCGACATTTATCATCACCGCTTCACTATTAGTCGCGGTTTCATTTGTCGGACTGATCTTTAAAGGGAACATAGAACGGGGGAATTTAAATGTCGCCGAAAGTGAGCAAGGAACACCTAGAGCAACGACGAGCTAATATTCTTGAAGCTGCAAAAAGAGTTTTCATCAAACATGGCTACGAACGGACGACGATGAAGCATGTCATGGAAGAAGCGGAAGTCAGCAGGGGAGGGTTGTATCAGTATTTCTCCAATAAAGAAGATTTGTATGAGACGATTTTAAAAGAAAGATTATCTCAAATTACAGACGAAACGGAGGATTTGCTTACAGGTGAAATATCCTCTTACTGGGATTTGCTGCTGCTGCGGGTATTTGGAGAGGATCGGGAACCAGATGACAAGATGGATCCGATGGCCCCAAGCAACCTGGAATTTTTCATTACCGGTAGAAATGATGAGCGTCGCCGTAAGTATGGCCAGGAGCGCTATCAAAATGGGCTGAAAGTCTATGCGGATGTCATCAAAGCAGGACAGGAAAGCGGAGAATTCAGCGACAAATATGACAGTGAAATCCTGGCCCGGGCAATCATCACCTATATTGACGGGTTGGCGCTTGATCACGCTATCCTTCCCGAAAAGGACGTCCGACTGAAGGAACAGTCCGCCATGCTGCTTGAGTTTTTAAAAATGGCTTTGGCCATAGAATAGTTTTTTAAAAAGAAACTTCATACGAATGAAAAAAGGGAGCTCCAATTCGGAGCTTTTTTATTATGTCAATATGCACCTGATGAGTAGGTGAGTTCATAGCTGTGACTGTAAATCTCGACTGAATTGCCGAGAAGGTCTTGGGAAAATCATGAATTTATCATATTAGTGATGCGTATCACATACACCTTGCTTAAATTCCGGTAGGATAGGCATAGAGTCATAGAAAAAGGAGTGGCCGATATGAGTCATGAATGTGCAGGTATACAAGTAGAAAGCGGAACTGAACTTAGTGCGCCGTTACAGCATTTGAAAGATGAACATCCCATCCTGCTTGGCATGATGGATGAATTGGAAGACCTGGCCGAGCAGCTGAAGGCAGTTGGGGATGCTCACTCTAATTTATTGAGGCTTCGGGAAGAAGTAGTTTTATTCATGGAAGAGCTTCTCCCACATTCAGAAAAAGAGGAAGGATTCCTGTTTCCAATGCTCGGTAACTATATCGGAAAAGAAACAGGACCGATCGTTGTGATGGAATATGAACATGAAATGGCGAAAGAGAATTTCGATGCTTATTTAAAAGGAACATTCGACCTTGATGAAACCGTCACTATTAAAGAGGCGGAAAAGTTGTACAATCGGGTCATTGAAGGATGCAGCATTTTGATATCTCACTTCCATAAAGAAGAAAATGTCCTGTTCCCAATGGCTGAAAATATTCTAACAGATGTAGACAAAGCGGAGCTTGCGAAGCATTATAAAGTTACTTACAAACATTGATAAGGTAATCAGGCTGGCAGGAAAGCATCGCCAGCCTGTTTTTTTCTGGTACATATATCAAGGAGTAACGAACGTAACTACAGGTGATTAACCAGTATCAACGACAAGAAACCTCCTTTACGGTTAAGGAGGTTATGAGATCTCGTAATAATCTTTATACCAATCGATGAACTTGCCGACACCTTCTTCCACTGAAGTGTCCGGTTGATAACCGGTATCTTTGATCAGGTCATCGACATCTGCGTAAGTGGCAGGCACATCTCCCTTTTGCAGGGGCATCAGCTTCTTATTTGCTTGGATGCCAAGTTTATCCTCAATAGCTGAAATGAAATCGGTGAGCTTGACTGGTTTATTGTTGCCGATGTTGTAGATTTTATATGGTGCATGACTTATACCGGGTTGTAAGGAAGTTCCTATTAAATCTGGGGACGGGGTTGGTTTTTTATCAAGCAGACGGATGATGCCTTCGACGACATCATCAATATAGGTGAAGTCCCTTTGCATATTACCATGATTATATACTTCGATCGGTTTTCCTTCTAAGATCGCTTTTGTGAATCGGAACAAGGCCATATCAGGACGCCCCCACGGTCCATAGACTGTGAAGAAACGAAGTCCCGTGGTAGGCAGCCCATAAAGATGGCTGTAAGTGTGGGCCATCAGTTCATTCGCTTTTTTGGTAGCTGCATATAAGCTGACAGGATGGTCGACAGGATCTTCTACTGAAAAGGGCATTTTCCTGTTTGCACCGTAAACCGAACTGGAGGACGCATAGATCAGATGATCGATTTGGTGGTGCCTGCATGCTTCCAGTATATTGATGAAACCGACGACATTCGAGTTAATATAAGCATGGGGATTCTCCAGGCTATATCTGACGCCGGCCTGAGCGGCAAGGTCGATGACAATCGATGGTTCATATTTTACGAAAACAGCATTAATTTTTTCTTTGTCTGCCCGGTCGATTTCTTCAAAATAGAAATGATCGTCCGCTAATAACTGTAATCGGTCTTTTTTTAGCTTCACACTGTAATAGTCATTGAGGTTATCAATGCCGATGACCTTGTGTCCCATGCTGAGCAGTCGTTTTGTTAAATGAAAACCGATGAACCCTGCTGCTCCAGTAACTACTATCATTCTCTCACCTCCTCATTCCCCGCCATGATGGTAATCCCCTGGAGGTGTTACGATCCAGGGGTGGTTAGTGGGTTAATTCGATTTATCTTTATCCTTAAGCTCACTTGACAGAGTCAATTTGGATTCGTCTCCAAACACACCACGGATGGTATCTGTCATCTTGTCGTTTCCAACCAGTTCTGTCCGTTCACCAAAGATACTGCTGGTAATTTCATACGGTATATTTTCCAAACAGGATCCCCGCAGGATGATACTGTTTTTTATCATGCATTTTTTTATAGTGGTATCCGCTTCAACGGAGACATAGGGGCCAATGACGGAATCAATGATTTCACAGTTTTGCCCTATTTCTACTGGAGGGATAATGATAGAATTTGTAGAAATATAAGAATAATCCTTCTTGCTATCGGCATATTGCTTCAGCATCCATTGGTTGGCTTCAAGCCAACGATCGACGGTTCCGACATCAAATGTCGGTTTTTTCGCTTTTATAAAATGGATATCGTTACCGTGATCGATCATCCATTGGATCGCATCCGTAATTTCATATTCTCCTCTTGCAGACGGGGGAATGGCATGAATGGCTTTGAAGATTTCGCTGGAAAAAATATAAGCCCCAATAATAGCCAGATTTGATTTGGGTTCTGCCGGCTTTTCTTCCACATTTATGATTTTTTGATTTTGTATTTCAGCTATCCCGTAGTCTTGCGGGGTACTTACTTCTGCAACCATCACCGTACCTTGTGCGGATGATTGCATGAATGATTCCTGCAGCAAAGTCAGTGGATCATTGATCAGATTATCACCTAACAATAAAACGAATGAGTCCGAATCGAGAAATTCCTCAGCTTGAGCAACGGCATGAGCAATTCCTTTTTGTTCCTGTTGATAGATATAATGAAAGCGAAGGTCCTGCTTGGTGAATGGCTGCAAACTCTCCTTAAAAAAGTCCTCCTGGTCCGGCTGTATGACTAAGCCGATATCCCGTATACCGAGATGATAGAGTTGCTCTATCCCGTAGCTTATTACCGGTCGATTGCACACGGGTAATAACGGTTTTGGTTTGGTATAAGATAATGGCCTTAATCTCGTTCCATTTCCTGCAGTCAGTATTAAACCTTTCATCGTTACTCCTTTCCGAAAATCATTAAGGGTAGCCAATCCCTTCATAATGAAAATTCAATGATTGTATTTGTTCAGCTTTTAACATATTTCTGCCGTCAAAAATCAAAGGCTGACGTACGATCTCCCGTATTTTTGCCCAATCAAGTTCAGCGTATTGTGGCCAGTTTGTACAAATTACAACAGCATCAGTTCCAGCAACAGTCCGATAAGGATCTCCGTATTGCTTCACACATTTATCCAGCCAGTCTTTAGAAAGGTGGACCACCGGATCATGAACAGCTACTCCCGCCTCTTCATCGAGCAATTGACGGATAATGGGAAAAGCGACAGATTCCCGCGTGTCGTCTGTGTGAGGCTTAAATGCGAGACCAAGTACAGCTACTCGCTTTCCTTTCAGTGTTGTTAAACTGTTTTTCAATTTATCTAACAGATAGCGGGGCTGCGCATGATTGATCGACTCGACTTCCTTTAATATTCTGAGGGGATTGTGATTGGCATCGGCTGTCCACAACAGTTCCTTGACGTCTTTAGGAAAACATGACCCGCCATACCCTAAACCAGCTTCTAAAAAGTGGGGCCCAATCCGCTCATCCAATCCTATTCCTTTTGATACATCGTGAATATCAACGCCTAAGGTATCGCACAATTTCGCCATTTCATTAATGAATGATATTTTAGTAGCTAAGAAAGCATTGGAGGCATATTTGATCATTTCTGCTGCCTTTGGTGTCGTAGTTAACATGGGACAACTCCAACTCTGATAGATTTTACGGAGCGTTTCCGCCGCCTCCTCACAATGACTTCCTATGACAATACGGTCTGGATAGAGCGCATCCTGCAGCGCACTGCCTTCTCTTAAAAATTCCGGATTCATGACCACTTTCCCAGTTGAATCACCTTGATTTTCCGAAGCTATCCATTGCTTCACTTTTTCTGTCGTTCCAATAGGGACCGTACTTTTCACTACGATTAATTTTTCTTTATTCATAAAACTCCCGATCATGCGGGCTGCTTGTTTAATATAGGTCAAGTCAGCATTGCCATTATCATGGGAGGGTGTACCAACGGCTATGAAAAGGGTGTCGCTATTTTCGACAGCTTTTCTGGCATTCGTGGTAAAGCTGATGCGTCGGTTTTTGATCTGTTGTTGTAACATCTCTTCAAGTCCTGGCTCGTAAAAATATAGTTCTCCTTTACTTAATGCGTCTATCTTTTTTTTATCAATATCCAGCCCGGTGACATTATGTCCGGCGTTGGCCAGCACGACCCCCATGGTAGTTCCGACATAGCCTTGGCCAATAACTGAAATTCTCATAAAGCTATCTCCTCGTTTATTCAAGTCGTACGATTACTATATTGATAATTTCGGTATTCGGAAACGGCTAATAACCGGTCCATAGAAAGAAGGCATACCACACAGGTACGCCTTCTCTATTTTTTGGCCTATTTCAATGGTTAGTAAGTAACGTATCTATACCTATTTTATAGCTGGGAATAAGATAGCAGTATTACGGAGGTGAAATGATGAAAGCACAATTAATCGGACCATGGGTGGAAGATAAAGCAGAATTAAATGTGGAAGAGAATGCACAAGGCTCTCTGTATGTTCCAGCGTATATTGAGGAAATCGGACAGCAAGTATTGAAATATTATGACTTCCGCCAGGTTCAAAGTATGACAGTAATGGCGACGAAGCCTCTGAAAGGCGGCGCCATATGGAAAATAGAAACCGATAAGGGCCCGTTCAGTCTGAAGCTCCTGCACCGCAGGCCAACGCAAAGCAAATTCAGTTTAGGGGCCCAGGAATATCTGGTTAAGGAAAAACAGGCAAAAGTTCCAGCGATCATCAAAACAAAGAACGGGGAAAATTACGTTGAAATGGGAGGGAAGCTTTGGTTCGTAGCAGAATGGGTAGAAACGTTACGGCCGCTTCCCGACGATTTAGAGGGCACGAAAAGGCTCTGTTCAACTTTAGGGACATTTCATAAACTCTCCAAAGGCTATATCCCCCCTGAAGATGCAGAAACAGTATCGCGGCTTCACCGTTGGCCAAGGACCTATGAGCGAATTGACAAGAAAATGGACTGGTTCAGGGATATTGCCAATGTCTATAAGGAAATGCCGGCAAGCGCTACCATCTTATCTGTCCTAGACATGTTCCAGCAACAAGCCCGTGAGGCACAGACGCGGCTCGAGAACTCCTGCTATCCGGATATCCTTGCCCGGGGCACGGAAGACGCATGCCTTGTCCACCAGGACTATGGCTGGTCGAACGCTCAATTGGCTGATGATGGCATGTGGGTCATTGACCTGGATGGCGTTTCTTATGATATCGTCATTCGTGATTTGCGAAAATTGATCATCGATCGTATGCATGCGATTGGACGATGGGATATTGACTGGATCCGTGAAATGATCCGGGCTTATCATCAAGCCAACCCGATCACAGATGAAGTATTTGATATGTTGATGATCGACTTATCTCTGCCCAATCAATTTTATAAAACGATCAAATATATCGTCTATTCTCCAACGACATTCATGACAGAAGCACTGGATCAGGAATTGCAATTTTTAGTGGAACTGGATAAACAGAAATGGCCGGTATTAGACCAACTGGAGAAAGAAAGGAGGACTCTCATTAAATGAATATTTTAATCATTTGTACAGAAAAATTACCCGTACCGCCTGTCCGGGGCGGCGCCATTCAAACGTATATTGCCGGAGCGCTTCCCGCATTGAAGCAAAAGCATCAAATCACTGTGCTGGGAAGGAATGATGAGGAACTTCCTGATGACGAAATACAGGATGGTGTTCGTTATGTGCGGGTGGAAGGTGGCTTACTGGAGGTTTATCGTGAACATGTTATTCAATTTTTACAATCCTCATCTGAAAAATACGATCTGATTCATATTTTCAACCGACCGCGGTTAGTGAGTGCCGTGCGCGAACTGGCTCCAGATTCGAAAATCGTGTTGAGCATGCATAATGATATGTTCAAACCAGAAAAAATCGATCCGGAAGAAGGAGCTGCTGCTGTAAGAAAAGTCGATAAAATCATTACCATCAGCAATTATATTGGGGACACTATTAAAGGCTTCTTCCCTGAGGCAGCACCTAAACTGCAGACGATATATTCCGGGGTGGACCTGGATCGTTTCCTTCCTTCTTATTCACCAGAAGCCGGGAAGTTAAGAAACAGAATACGAAAAGAAAATAACCTTACTTCTAAAAAGGTGATATTATTTGCAGGCAGATTATCTCCTAATAAAGGAATCGATGTACTGATCCGTGCGATTCCCGATTTAGCCAAGAAGCATAAAGATATTGCCCTGGTCATCATGGGAAGCAAATGGTTCAGCGACAACTCGGTCACGGACTATATCGCTTATGTCCGGGCACTGGCGGAACGGCTCCCGATCCCGGTCATCCAGACAGGATTCGTCTCTCCCGATAAAATACATGAGTGGTTTGTCGCTTCTGATGTATTTGTATGTACATCACAATGGCAGGAACCATTGGCTCGTGTCCATTATGAAGCAATGGCAGCTGCTCTGCCGATCGTAACCACGAATCGGGGAGGAAATACAGAAGTAATCGAACCTTATAAAAATGGTATTGTGGTAGAAAATCCCACAGACACAGGAGAGTTCGTCGAACATTTATCCTATCTGCTTTCTAATCCGAAAAATAGCAGAGAGATGGGGAAATACGGACGTTCCTTAGCGGAAAAACATTATACCTGGAACAGGGTTGTGAATGACATTGCTGCTGTGTGGGATGAAATTGAAAAATTTGAGGGTCAGCCATACGAAGTTCCAACTTCCACTGAAGAAAAGACCATGGTAGAGCAAAATGAGCGGGCTGATTTGAGCGATGAAGTGAACGAGGTAAATACGGACCACAGTCTTTCTAAGGACATATCCGATAATGGATATGAGAAAGAGCGGAAGCACTTGAAAGAATGGCTGGGGGAGGAAAGGCCAGAAGTTGCCCCGGTCAAATCTCCAGTCGAGCAAAGAAGCAAAAAGAAAAAAACGAAACCAACACCTTACCATTCCTTCGATTCTTTTATGGATTATAGAGAAGAACGTCGTAGAGAAAAGAGAGAACAAAAAAAGTCTAAGCGAAAACGTTAATGTGTTCACTTGGAAAATGACACGGCCTCGAAGCAGTCGTGTCATTTTTCCTGTAAAAATTGAATGATGAAGGAAAAAGTTAATTCCCTGATAGCAGCTGCCTCGTTGAATAGCGCATGCTGGCCGTTATCAATCTGGACCATTTTGAGGCAGGGGAACTTTTTCTCCAAAAACTTCAAATTATATTTCCATTGTACAGTATCATCGCAATTCCCCTGGATGACATAGGTTTTTGTTTTTGCCGGTGGCAATTTATGGATAGTTTTATTCCAACGCAGCAAGGCTCCTATCCATTCTATAGGTATCGCGTCTGTCTGCAGCGGATCGATCTTTCGGAGGTCCAAATAATACTGATTGGAAGAATTGACACGGTACTTCCGTTTTACTTGTTGTATGAAAGGAATAATTTTGGCCATGTAATAGCCGATAATGGTGCCATACCAGTAGCTGGACCGGACGAGTGGTGCTGCCAGGATCACTTTATCAAACACATGATTTTGATGTTTTAATACATAATTGATCGCGATAGCCCCACCGGTACTGTGGCCAATCACATAAAACGGACCATTCATGTTTCTATTCGCCATTTCCATCAATTTTTCCAAGGAGTCGACGTAGTCGGAGAAATGCTGTACAGCGGCAGCTTTTCCTGCCGACAGCCCGTGACCTTCAAGGTCGTAGCTGATTACCGTATACCCATGTTTATTCAAAAATTGTATGATATGTTTCAAGTGTCCGACATGATCCAGATAGCCGTGAAGCAGAAAGACGGTTCCTTTGCTTTCTTTTGGTGCGAACATTTGCACGATTGTATTGGTTCCGTTGGTTTCCACTTTTCCGAAATGGAAAGAGACGTTAGTGATGTTCAGGCCATAGTAATTTAAATAGGTATGGATGTCCTGATTCATTTCGACCGGAGTTTCAAAGTCGAATCTTTTCTCCCACTGCGATAAGCGCTGTAATACTTCTTCTATTTTTTTGGATTCAGCCATGATCGGTACTCCTTATTATTGGTTTCTGTAAAATCTCCTTGTCGATTTTACAGTTAAGCTCCCTTCCCAGAACCCCGAGTTTCAAGTGATTGGAGTCCGTTACCATGAGAGAAATGGGATGGGCTGGGAAACGACTCGCTTTCCTGTGGGGGGGTCTGGCAAGCTTCCTCGGGCTGCGCCCTGTGGGATCTCGCCTAGTCCCTTCTCCCACGGGAGTCTCGACGTTTCCCTGCCCACCCAGCCAGTTTTGTAATAAACGGACCCTTCAAAAAAGATAGAAGGTTCAACTAAAACTTCATCTTGAAGGATCTATAAAGGAGGAGAAGTCTTCTTATTATTATCATGGGATGTTTTCCACAAATATGATTTCAAGATCTTTTTACGGCAAGGTACGGAGGGGAACGGCGAGACTCCTCAAAAATGCTACGCATTTTCTTCGTGCGTGGGTTAAGTCAGGATGAAAATTCAAAGTCCTGCGGGATGAAAATGACAGGTGAGACCCCGGAAGACGAAGTCTGAGGAGGCTCAGCGCATGCCCGCGGAAAGGGAGTCGTTCCCCTCCGTACCGTTTTTCAGATACACATCTTGGAATCGAGTGTTCAGATTTAAATGAGCTGAGTATTTTACTATGTAGGGTTTGCATAAGTGGTAGATACAAACCAGAAAAAGATGATTCCGTTTTATGACGAAATCATCTTTTATGATAGCCGATATGAAGAAAAGATGCTAACCACCGAAAGCTTCCAGTACATCATCCACTTCCCGCAGGTCCAGTTCTTTTTGGCGAGCCGACAAGACATGCTGGATGCTGCGTGGCTCTGGCTTCGTAGTGTAACCGGATTGCAGCATCGCTTTGATGCTTGCTAATTCCTTTAAGATGTCGCTGTCACCATTCTTTTTCGTTCCAGAAGAAGAAAAATAATGATCCAGCGCCGAGAAAACTAAATGCACGAGTGTGCTGTTATGCGCGTGATAGGCGAGTTGCTCCTTTATTTCTTCAGAAATGGCGTAAGAATCACCGGTTTTGATGTCGATGTATTCATCGGGAAGCGTGATCGCCACCCGATTGACATAATCGGTATAGGTTTTATCAGGCATGATCATCACCCTTCAGTGGTCACATAATCAAGTGCTTCTTCCTGGTGCTGCTTTTTCATTTCATTCATCTGTGCCAGGATGAGGAGGCCGATGACATTCAGTTTTTCCAGGTCCTCCGGAAATGACAACTCAATCGGACGTCCTTTTTCCCTCCATTTGACGGCCGCTTCAAGGATTTGCTTTTGAGCAAGTTTAGCGGCTCCGCCGACAGCAATATACCGGGCTGCTCCTTTAATTTCATTCGAGCTGTTACGAACCCGGTCGAAAAGCTCGAGGTATTTGATTGCCATCGATTTCAACTGAGGAATGACGTATTTGCTGATGTCTTTTTTTACTCCGGCGAATGGTTCGACATACCATTCCGACTGTCCTGCATAAAGCTTTTCTTCCAGTTCTGCTCTGGAATCAAATTTATACAGCTCATTTTTGCTTACCTTTTGAATAATGATATCCAGGAATGGATTGATGCCGAACGGTTCTCCTTCAATCGATGCTACGGGTTTATTATTTTTTATTCCAACGAAGTCAACCGAATCCCCGCCCAAGTCGCCAATGATGACGCCTTTTTCAGAGTCTTTGACAAGCGAATCATCTTTGATGGTCAAATCGTCGATGTGACGTGTCATTCCAAGGTAGGCACAAGCACCCTCGGCACCGACAATGACATCTTTAATGTTGATTTTTACGGCTACTTCTTTCGGTTCATCGATTCCAGGAACTTTATGGAAAATGATGGTATGGGTCCCAACCAGACATTCTCTCAGTGGCTGTTTCTTTTGCTTGAATTGGGTAGTAGGTAAAGACACGGCCAGCTGGTCGATATCATAGGTGATTTCTGTTTCTTCCGGGTTTGCCAGTAAAGCATGATAGGCAGCAATACCGAACAGAAGGATGTACGTACGATCTTCATCTACTTTCTGGTTATTGAAAGAAGTCAAGCTGACATTCCTCTGGCGCGTAGCAGCCTTTCCGGCGTAGTAGATTTCCCGCTTATTCACGATAGCCTGGCTTTTGACTTCCACGATTAAATTTTCATCGAGTATTACATCTTCTTCGTCGTATGGCAGCTCATAAAATTCTTCATCGAATAATGCAATGGCGTTCGGCATCTGATATTCACTGATGACGCCATTATCGGATGCCAGCACTTTATACCAGCTGTTACCAATATCAACCGCCAGAAAACTTTGTCTATCCATTCTATCTACCTCCTCATTCTGAATTCTATGCAACCATAGGGTGGGCGTGTGCCTGTATTAATTTATATATAAGACCAGACACACTTGTTCGGCCTGTATAAATTCCACGTATATACTGTCTCATTCATCTATGCCGCATTTCATTCTCTGCATAGAATAAAGTGTACCTTAAATATAAAGGAGGAAATATAAATGAAGAAAGACAAAAACTGTGTAGATGTAAACATGTCTGCATCAGTGGAGCAATGTACGAATACGGATGTTGATCCTGTCGTTAGTCCAGCATCTACAGGCTTAATAGCAAGACTTCCTGTTACGCTGGCAGAATTGAATATCAATACGAGCACTTCTGCCAACATTTGCTTCCCGGAACCAGTACTCGAGATCAAAGATATCAAGAAAAGAGTGAAAATCATTCAATGTAAGCTGCTTCTTCCAGGAGCAGGAGAAGAGCCATTCGAAGCTGGTGATTATCAATTATTTATCAGAGGTTTCGTTCGTAAAAATATTCAGTACGCATCACCGACGCTGGATGCCTCAGGAAACTGTGTATCCTCGAAGATGCGTTCCCACACGGTGGATTTGCCTTTTGAATGTGTAACGACTGTCGCGGCAGACAGCTTCATTACGCCACCGCAGCTTCCTGTTTATAACACACGCAACGAATTTGACTTTTTCCGTGCCCAGGATTTAGGTCCAGGTCACCCGGAAAAAGATCAGCTATTGTCCAGTGACTTGTCCCAGTACCATCAGGACAGCACGCAGTTCTACAATCAGTTCCCTTATTGTGAAATCATCTCCAGCAACATGACACAGTACGATGAAGCAATCGATCGTATGCCATTGCCTGGAAACGACGTACCATTTGAAGAAGGATACTTCCACAATATGGTCGAGAAGATGTTCTTACAATTCACGATCAAGGTTCTGCAGAATCAACAAGTCCGTATCGAGTCTTTAGGGCCAGAAACAGGCGCTGCAGGCTGCTAATCAAAGTGGAATAAGCATTATTCCCTCTCTGGGGGATAATGCTTTTTTTATTCATTTGTTTTCAGAAACCAAACAATTGCTTTTCGCATCGCCTGAATATGGAGAAATCATCGACACTCTATAGCCCTATATTCTTATAATGTAGCCTATTCCAGACCTTTGATTAGGTGCAAGTCCCTGTATGAACAATAAAATATTTTTTTTAAAAAAGGGTTGCGCCTTGCTGTCATGCCATAATTTTTTCAATCCTGAACATTTGGTCATACACATAGGCAAAACAACTACATATGATGAATCAACTTGAAACAGGGAGGCCATCCAATGTCTGAACATCATGATCATTGTGAAAAACCTAAACATCGTCACCCGGAGATTTGCATCGGTAAAATCGTCACAAAAGTACCAGTAGTGCTAGCCGAACTTAACATCCAGGTAGACATGAATGCGGAAATTACATTTCCAGAACCGGTACTTGAAATTAAAGATGTCAAGAAACGAGTGAAAATAACCCAATGCCGTCTGTTGCTGCCTAGCGATAAATTATTTATTAAAGGGTTTGTCCGTAAAAATATCCAATATGCGAGCCCAAGTCCGGAAATTGAAGAAAACACCGCTGAGTCTATTGCGTCAGACCTTCATTCTTTCACGGTAGATATTCCGTTTGAAACGGTCACCGAAATAGAGAAGTACATTACGAAACCAGTAAGGCCAAAAGTCAATAACAGAGAAGAGTTTGACTTCTTTGTTTCCCAGCCGCTGCCATCGGGTTACCCGGAAAAAGATGAGGTATTGACCAGTGATCTGTCTCAATATCACCAGGAAAGCAGCCAGTTCTATAATCAGTTGCCTTACTGTGAATTGGTTGCAAGTAAAATCATTGAATGGGATGAAGCCGTCAATCGGATGCCACTACCAAACGCTTCCCCGATTGCAGAGGGATATTTCACCGAATTAGAAGAAAAAATGGTCTTGGATATTACGATCAAGGTACTGCAGGAACAACAGTTACGGGTATCATCGACGACCAATGATGGTTGCTGATAACAGATAATTGACAGGAGGGGTTATACTGACAAACTAGTATAATCCCTTCTTTATCATCGAAGATTTGGCTTTTGAAGCCATCTATTTCTAGACTCCGATAAGATTGGAGGTGCCAGAAAGGATACAAACGAAGTATTCTTTCCTTAGTTATGAATGATTATAAACCAATAATGTGGGGATTCAGAGATCGGGATCGTCAGTTTCATTCCAAAAACGATATGAAAGAAAGCAGCAGTTTATATACAGAGGAAAAGGAATCTTCCAGTTTCCGTGCTGCCTCAGGGCCATTGATCTTTCATCCTCCCAAGGTAAAAGACCGTCAAGTCATGCAGAATGATTCGTCCGAGAAAGAACAGGAAGGTTTGATTGTGGAGCATAAAGATGAGAAAGACACAAATTGGGATGAGTTAAGGCTTGCGATTGCAGCTGAAGAATCACCGGAAGCAGCATGGGAAAGCAAAGAAGAACAGGAAAAAGAAGAAGAGGATGATATAGATGAATTCTACTTTTCCGGTGATGAATCTGAAGAGGAATGGGAAAGTAGTGAAAACATGGAAGCCTGCATGGATGACCACCTCCTGGCCTGGCTGGAACCAGTTCCTGAGGCTAAGTGTGAGCAGCAGGAATCGCTAGGGAGTTACCCTTACAGCAGGAGAGAAGAGGAGTACGAGGAAAGTGAAAAGCGGATCGTTCATTCTTTTACTCCCGGAGGTTCTTGTAGAAGACACGCTCAGACTGAAGTTAAGCTTCCGGTATGCTTAGCTACTGTAGATGTGGATTTTCAGCTTTTCCGTACGATTGACCTTCCTCTTTCGGTGATGCAATTGAATCAAGTCGAGTGGAAGATCAGTACCATCAAAGGAAAAGTGGTCCTGCCTTCCAATACCGTATTCCTTAAACTTACACTTACTGCCACCCTTGAAGTGGTCTGTGATGACCGTTTACAGCAGTTGAAAATCGATGTACCGGTTGAACGGACACTACAAGCTGATTGGAAGCATGAACCGGTCGTGCCATTCAGTGACTCAGCAGAGTATATGTTCCAGGACAGAGATGGGGATGGCATTACTCTTCACCGTGAAAGCTTCCATAAGTTTGCGGAAGAGGTACAGTTTGACCTGTATGACTTCCATTTGGTGTCCCATGATGAGATCGTATCAAAAGTGTCTGCTACTTGTTTAATGGTGAAAGGAGACGGACTTGTAACCATCGATTTATTACAGCCACAATATGTAATATTGGCTTAAAAAAAGACGCCCCCTAAGGAGACGTCTTTTATAAAGCTATATTACTTTCTGACATTATTGATGCGTTCGTTGATACGATCCATCATAGTTTGTTCTTTATGATCCATTGCTTCATTATGACTCATTTCATCACCATATGAACCAGAACTGCTGCTTGATGACTCGCAATCGTCCTTTGGATGGTAACCACGTGATGAACGTCTTTGCTGTGTTTGCAACAGTTTGAACCATAAGTTGATATCCATCTTCTCAGTGATTCTGCTGAAACGGCCAAAACGGTCGTGATCTTTATACAGATCTAATTCGAAAATATCAGCATATAATAGTTTGCATTCAATTGGCTCATTAAAGAACTCATACGTGAATGAGCCGTTTCTGCAACGGTCAGCTCCATGGTTATGCTTATCGAGATAACGGTATTCAGCCGTCAGTGAACTCTTTTGGCTCGCATATTGATCCACATGGTCGAAAACCTCGACTTCATCGCTGCAGGTAAATGGTACATCGACACTGTAATCTTTCAGGTTGCCGCTGCAAGCCTCCACATACTGGATGTTTTTATGCACGACTCCAGTTATGAAGAGTTTGACTTTACCATAATTGTAAGGACTTTTGAAAGCCTCACACTGGGTCAATGAGACATTTTTCTTGATTGCTTTGATTTCTCTTGCTGGTGTTGGTAAATGGACATCTGCCTCAACAGTAGCTTGAAGGTCTACCTCAGATAGAACTACAGGTACATCTAAATCGTAGTAAGGATAATGACCATCTGCATCACAAGCGACACTCCGAGCTTTAACCTTGTCACAAGCCATAGCTGGCGGACAATTCTGCTGGTAATTTGTGCAGTTTGTGTTCCTTTTCATCTTTTCCACTCCTTATTTGGTAATTGCCAAAAGAAGCGTAGAGAATTAAAACATAACTCTCCTTTCTTTCGACTTACTATTATATATGCGTATAGAGGTAAGAAAGGATGGACTAGTGTAGATGGCTATCAGCATAAATTACTCAAAATCAGAAGAAATGAGCATGTAGCCCTGCAAGGTTCATTATTATTAAGGAACTAATTCGCTGTATGTTGTTCGCGCGAAAATTCTTATAAAAAATAAGCCCTCCCATACAGAATGGAGGGCTTATTTGAAAGGAGGGAGTATCCAGTAATTATACTGCCGGATATAGTTGTCGCGTATCCGTGCCGCTTGTCTCGTAAATAGGCAGTTTGTCTAGTAAATGCTCTATAATTCGCATAAATTCCCGCTTTTGTCTTGTAAACGTTCGAAATTGTCTAGAAAACACACAAAATTGTCTAGTATCACATCTACATTGTCTCGTATTCGTCCAGCCTGTCTAGTAAATGGCACGAAAACGATTAGCCCGAGCTCTCCAGCCTGGACCTGCGAAATGGGCTCACCGGGGAAACACTGGATCGCCGGAAGAAAGTTCTTCCGCCAGGCGATCGACATGGTCTTGTACGAGCTCGACAGCTTCCTCCAGCGTTTCAAAAAAGACATCGCGGATCGTGCCATCATTATCCTTGGCTGCATGCTTATATTTTGGATCATAGTAATGGATAAGCAGCTGCTCGGTGACAGTCCGGTAGTCCTGTACTGCCAGCGCCTCATCTATAATTACACGGGCTTCAGCGGCAGTGCGTTTACGAATCACTTCCCACGCTTTTTCAATCGCTTTATGATTCTGTTCCGGCTGGTAGGTGGCAAGAATCGTATCGATACGGACAGGGATGGAAGTATGCACGTGGATACGCGGACCTGCCTGTTTCCCATCGATGATAAATTTAGGGATTTCAATATTGCCGAGCCGTTTGCTTTCGGATTCGATGATATAGTAGTCCGTTACACTGATTTCCTGGAGCCGCTCCCATAGTCGCACATCAAAATCCTTCTGGCTGCGGTCGGGCAAATCCACTCGTCCGAACACGGAGCCGCGATGGGCCGCTAATCCTTCGAGATCAAGGACAGGATAGTTTTTCTCCTCAAGCTGCTCCAAAATTTCCGTTTTTTTGGTGCCTGTCAAACCTTCTAACACGATGAACGTGCGTTGTAGGCTGGCAATGGCCTCGAGGTCTGCCACTACTTTTTTCCGGAAAGAGCGAATGCCGCCTTCCAGTTGAAAGGTTTTCAGCCCCATCACTTCAAGAACTGTGGCCAGCGTCCGGCTTCGCATGCCGCCCCGCCAGCAATAAATGATGATTGGTTTTCCGTTGCTTATTTCTTTGGCGCGCTTATAAAAATCAGGCAATTTTGGCGAAACGAGGGAAATGCCAAGTTCCTTCGCTTCTTCCTTACCGACCTGTTTGTACGTAGTACCGACTGTTACACGTTCTTCATTAGAAAAAATCGGCATGTTGATCGCACCGGGGATATGAAATTCCTCGAACTCTTTAGGCGTACGGACGTCAACCACTGGACAATCCATTTCCAGTGCATCTGTTATGGTCACTCGTTTCATGTATCTCACCTGCTTTATACCTTTATGTGTATGTTCAGTATAACATGCCTGGCTGGAATTTTTCCTTTGGGGCTCAGTTGGGTTAGAATAGGAAGAAGAAAATATCTGTTCAAGGAAAGGAAATCAGGCAATGACCAATCACGAGAATTCGGCCAGCCACTGGCCTGTATTAGAAAAATTACCAGCGTTTCTACAACAAGCATGGGAAAATTCAGCGTTCCGTAAACCTACCGAGATTCAAAAACAGGCGATTCCGCCTATTAGGGAGGGAAAGGACGTACTGGCTGAAGCACCGACAGGAAGCGGTAAGACGCTCGCTTATCTTTTTCCTGTCCTGCAAAAAATCGATCCGGATAAGAAAGCTACCCAGGCTGTGATTCTGGCTTCCTCACGTGAACTCGTCATGCAGATCCATGAAGAAATGCAGTTATGGAATGCAGGGAGCGGGATTTCCAGCGCGACAATGATCGGTGGAGCCAACATGAAACGGCAGCTCGATAAATTGAAAAAACATCCACGCGTCATCATCGGTACACCAGGACGCGTTCATGAACTGATCAAAAAGAAAAAACTGAAAATGCATGAAGTGAAAACGATCGTGCTCGACGAAGGCGACCAGTTGTTAGCCCCGGAGCACAAGGTTACTATGGAAGATATCATCAAAAGTACGTTAGCTGAGCGACAGCTGTTATTATTTTCAGCAACTTTGCCTGAAGCAAGTGAGCTGGAAGCAAAGCGGTTGATGAATGATCCGGAAGTTATCCGTGTCGGCACAGAAAACGAAAAGCCTGCTGTGGAACATGGTTATTTGATTACGGATGCCCGGAAAAAAGTCGATACACTCAAGCGCTTGACTGTTATTGACGCGTTCAAGGGGCTCGTATTTGTGCGGGATATCGGAAACCTGGATGTACTGGCGGAGAAGCTGCGTTTTAAAGGCCTTTCTGTTGGCGTGATCCACGGGGATTCGAAAAAGGAAGACAGGGTCAAAACCTTAAAAGCATTTCGCGAGGGAAAACTGGCACTCTTGCTTGCGACCGATGTCGCGGCCAGGGGACTGGATATCGCTTCACTCAGGTATGTCATCAATTATGACCTTCCGAAAGAGGCAAGCCAATATGTCCATCGTGCCGGCCGGACTGGCAGACTTGGATCCTCCGAAGATGGTACCGTAATTTCCCTCATCACCGGGGACGATATCAAGAAACTCGAGAGAATCAGTAAAGAATTGGATATGGATATTGTAGAAAAGAAAATGTATAAAGGCGAGCTGGTAGATGCGGACGAGTATTGAGGAGGTGGGTATATGAAAGAGAATATTGCCGGGAAAACAATTGCTGAATGGCAAGCGGCTCACCCGCTGTTAACAGATATCATGGATACCAGCGAAGTATACTGGCAAAACCCCGCTTATCAGCCGGCAAGTAAGGAGCAGCCGATTACCCAGGCCGAGCTTGATGAGGCAGCTGCTTTGTTCCGGCGGTTCCTCCCTTTTTTGAAAAAAGTTTTTCCGGATGCGGAACTGACTGAGGAAGGAATCGTGTCCCCACTGAAAAAAATAGTTAATATGAAAGCGGAGCTCGAAGCTTCCTTCCACCAAACCATAAAAGGCGACTTGTGGCTGAAATGTGATCATGACCTGCCGGTTGCTGGTTCAATCAAAGCGCGCGGCGGTTTTTATGAGATCTTACATTATGCTGAAACGCTGGCGATCGATCATGGCCTGCTGTCCCGCTCCGATGATTACAGCAAGCTTGACGATGAGCGGTATCGTAACTTTTTTGCCGATTATTCGATTGCTGTCGGCTCGACGGGTAATCTCGGCTTGAGTATTGGTATTATCAGCGCCAAAATCGGTTTTCAGGTGACCGTCCATATGTCACAGGACGCGAAAAAATGGAAAAAAGACCTGCTGCGAAGCTATGGCGTCACCGTTATCGAGCATCCGGCCGATTTCAGCGTCGCTGTAGAAAAAGGCAGGGAAATGTGCCTGCAGAATAAGCGCTGTTATTTTGTGGATGATGAAGATTCGAAAAATCTTTTTCTAGGATATACGGTGGCAGCGAAAGAAGTTCAGCAACAGCTGGAGTCAGCAGGAGTTGTAATTGATGAAGCGCGCCCATTGATCGTTTATCTTCCATGCGGGGTCGGTGGCGGGCCAGGTGGTGTCGCTTATGGATTGAAACAAATCTATGGCGAAGCGGTCCATTGCATTTTCGCAGAACCAACCCATGCCCCGTCGATGCTGCTTGGCCTGATGACCGGCCTCTATGACAAGGTGGCTGTGCAGGATTTTGGCATTGATAATATCACAGAAGCGGACGGCCTCGCTGTCGGCCGCCCGTCCAGATTTGTGGCGCCAATCATTGATAAGCTGATTGCCGGCATCTATACCGTTGAGGATCGGGAACTCTACAAACTGCTTTACAAGCTCCACCGCAGCGAAGGACTATTTCTTGAGCCATCTGCACTCGCAGGCATGTATGGCCCTTCCCGGTGGTTAGAAAGAATCGGAAAAGCGCAAGGAATAATCAGCGACAAGGCCACCCACCTCGTCTGGTCGACCGGCGGCAGCCTAGTGCCAAAACATGATCGACAAGCAATGCTTTCAAAAGGGAAAGAGGCTATCCGATAAGTCTGCAAAAGACTTGGAGGGATAGCCTCTTTTAGTTTAGTGATAGTAGTAAACAGGGAGAAATAAAATAAGCTTGCAGAAAAACCAAGGGGTTTCTCTGCAAGCTTACGGCCTGTGCAAACAGGCTATTGTTATTTTCTCAGACGTAATCTCCGGAACTTGATGTTTTTCGGATCAAGTCCGCTGCCGAGTGATCGATATAACTTACCGTACTTAGGATCAGCGAGTTTATTATCTTTATAATAGACACGCGGCGTTTTCCATAAAGCGATTAACGCCTGGCTAAGCGGCATTTCATGATAACGCTCCGGCCAGAACCTCTTGATCTGTTCCTTCACGAGCGGGTAATGTTTTGGATTCATCCCGGGGAACAGATGGTGTTCCGTGTGATAAGAGAAATTGAAATGCAGCACATCCACCCATTTCGGAACGGTTACTGTCAGGCTGTTTGCTAATGGATCATTGATCGGTGTAATCGGGTTGAGTCGATGGTTCGTAGAAATATAGCCCATCACAATCAGGTTAGCAATCAACAACGGGATGAAAAACGCGAAAAGCCATTTCGTGAAGCCCATGACAAATAACAGGCCGATCCAGGTGACCCAAGGTAAAACCGCCTGCAGCCAAACTTCCGGCTGCTTCTTCGGCTTGAAGTCTTTCACATAAGTGATGAACATTTTCATGGAATGCATCGAGAACTGAAAGGCCAGCGAAATAAACGCGAACGTGGACCGGACCTTCAATGGCAGTCGATACACCCACTGGAACATCTTCATTCTTTTAATTTTCTCCAAGGTCGGCCAGGCATCTGGATCCTTTTCTTCATGCTGGGTATGGACATGGTGGGTCATATTATGCCATTTTCTCCATAGCTTTGGCCCTGTACTCAAGGGGAAAAAGGCGATTGCCCCAAGCAGATCGCGAAGCCAAGGCTTCCGTACAACAGTTCCATGAAGGATTTCATGTCCCAGAAAGCCGAGCCCGGCAAAGCTGAAGCCGATGACCAGTGATATTGCCAGGTTGATGACTGGATGAAGGTTCATCAGACCGATCGTCAAAAACCCTGCAACCGTTATTATTAAATAAGCTAAACCTCCGAACAGGCGGGAGGGTACAGGTTTAAACACATCCTTCGGCAAATGTGGTTTTATTTGTTTTGCATACCAACTGAAGGAATGAAGCTCTTTCATTTCCAATCTCCTTTCATGTAGGCAGGTTATCTCCTCATATTGTAGTTCATCGTACCAATACCTATTCTCACAGTCAATAACATTTATTACCTGGTATTAATATTTGGTATAAAGTCATATTTCATACCAGATAAAGGATATTAACACCTCCATAAAGAATAGGTAAAGGTACAGACTATTTACTTTTTTAAGCATATATTATATGAAGCTGCTCTCCCATTAGATGAGGGAGCCCACGAAGGAACATAAGATTTAATCAGGATACGAACATATCCTGATTGTCCCATCATAAACTCACTAGTAAAACCCTATTTAAGAGGAGAAGAGGAGTGATTGAAATGGGCGAGCTCGTCCACTTCCCTCATAAAAGCATCCGGTTGACCGATGAAGAATTGGCTGTGTATTGGAGCATTAAGGCTCGGCTGGAGAAAGCCGTTACGTTGAATGACATTCGTCAGTTGCAGCAAGATGTAAAGTCTTTTCGCAAACATTTATCTGTAAAGTATGGGATCCCGTTGTAAAAGATGTTTGAATCACCTGTTTTAATTGGTATAGGATGAGAACAGAGGTGATAATTCGTGAAAAAGCAATTTGAACTGAAAACGGATCGAAGAGATCAAATGATTGATGTTACCAATGAAATCGAAGCTTTTATCAGGGAAAATGACGTGGAGGAAGGGATTGTCGTAATCTCCTCCTTGCACACGACAGCAGGGATTACCGTCAATGAAAATGCCGATCCTGATGTGAAAACGGATATGCTGATGCGGCTGGATGAACTCTATCCATGGGATCATCCGGAAGATAGGCACGCGGAAGGGAATACGGCATCTCATTTGAAAACGAGTACGGTAGGACATGCGCAGACACTGATTGTCAGTGGTGGTAAATTAGAACTGGGAACCTGGCAAGGCGTGTATTTCTGTGAATTCGACGGGCCTCGCCGCAGGAAGTTTTTAGTAAAAATCATCACGTAATTGGAACTATGACCAGCCTTGGTTATAGTTCTTTTTTTATTTGCAATTTAGCAATAAAACAATAGCCATAAGGGTTGACTGCGGTAGGAGTGAACAGGAAATCGTTTAGCATAACCCTAGCCGAGGAATGTCACCGAAACCTCCATTCAAAGACAAAATAATCAGACAGGTTTTAAAGAAAAAAACACGTGGAATGCACGGACTATCAGACAAGACTTATGGAGGTTATTTGCAATGTCAAAAGGTAAAAGTATTCACGCTTTAATGATACTGTTATTCACACAATTTATCTCTGGTGGTGTCACTAATACAAAAGGGATTGTATTAGACCAGGTGGAAAAAGACATCGGACTGGATATGAGTGAATTCGGCTTTGTCGTATTCATATTCCAGTTAGGTTTTACGTTAGCAAGTTTGATCTTCGGTTACCTGACGGATAAAAACGGACTCCGGATTATGATGACTATCGCTGCAGTTCTCATGGGGTCTGGTTTCCTTGGAACAGGACTTGCTCCTAATATTATGTTCTTTTTAGGATTCTACATGCTGGTAGGTTTCGGTCTTGGTGCACTGGGTGTCGCTGGTAACGCGATTGTACCGGCTGCCTATCCGAAAAAACAAAACCAGATGTTCAACCTGGCAATGGGGATTTATGGTCTTGGGATGGTGTTGTTCCCGCAAATTCTCAATTGGTTGTTCCAGTTCGCAGACTGGAGGGTGTTCTACATCGCCATTGCAGCCTTGCATATCGGCGTGATCATCTATATCACTTCTGTCAATTTCCCGGAAGGAAAAGTCGAGAAAATCAATTTGAAAGCTTTCATTCCGATGTTGAAGGATGCCCAGATGGTATTTTTGATGGTATTTCTTATGCTTGAAGTATCAGCGGAAGTTTCATTCATGAACTTCTTCCCTACTTATTTGAAGAGTCTGGATCTCGGTGGCTTATCAACGTCCGCCAAGGAAGATATGGTTGCAACCATTCTGACGTTGTTCTCGATATTCTTTATGGCAGGACGACTGGGAGTCGCTTATCTATCGAACCATATTAATGAACGAAAAATTCTCATTATGTTTTCCCTTGGTTCTGCTCTGATGATCGGCGTAAGCTTTATGTTTGCGGAACAGTTGCCATACTTGTTTGCTGGCGCCGGGCTGTTCTTCTCAACGCTGTTCCCGACAGGTACGGCGTTCGGGACATCGATTTCTAAAAACCCTGGTACCGCACTCGGTTTGATTTATGTCGCATCCGGTATCGGCGGCGGTGTAGCAGCATTGCTTGTCGGTGCCGTCTCTGAAGCATTCGGTCAAGCCGGCGGCTTCAGCCTGATCATCGGTTTCCTGACACTGATGTTCATCACCACCTTGTTTATGAACAAGGAGAAATCAAAGCAGAAAGTCTGATGTAGATAAAAAGAAAAGGTGCGAATCCAATTTGGATTCGCACCTTTTTCGTTTCTGTTGTTAACACATGGAGTCTTTCGGGTTAGGATTTTTCAAGCCGAAAATCGGACGGATGTACAGCGCGAGGTAACTTCCTGCCAGCGCCATGATCATCCACACCCAGCCGTGCAGGCTGAACGATGCGATTCCGCTGAAGTAAGCTCCGATGTTGCAGCCAAAAGCAAGACGGGCACCGTAACCCATCAACAGGCCGCCGATAATCGAAGAAACTGCGATGCCCGGCTTGATTTTACCCGGTCTGAAGTTGCCTTGTGCAGCTGCTGCAATGAAAGCACCTAGGAGGATTCCGAAATTCATCACACTGGTCGCATCAGCAAGTACTGTTGTTTGCAGTGCTTCGGTATTACCTTGCCAATAGCCCCAGCTTGCTACATCGACACCGAACAGCGCTACAAATTTAGATCCCCATAGGGCAAAACCGGAAGTAATTCCCCATGGACTTCCTTTAAACATAAGTGTGAGAGCGTTCAACAGAGCGAGCACAATACCCGCTGTCATTAGCGGCCACGCACCGCGCCATAGTTTTTTCAATCCTGTGGTAGTCTTGAGCGGTTTCATGCTCGGTGGATTCTTTTTCTGTGCATATTTCACAGTCATTCCATAGATTCCTAGAAAGATAAGCATTTGGACAATCCAGCCGCCGCCGTATCCTAGCCCAGTCGTCTCAGCAAGGGATACTGCCGGCAGTGAAGGCGTTTGTTCTGTCCAGAAAATAAAATGGTAAGCACCGATGACCGACCCGGCAATAAATCCAAGCAGGGTCAGGAACATGGATGACTTTCCTCCACCAGCACTATAAAGCGTACCGGATGCACACCCTGAACCCATCTGCATCCCGATTCCGAATAGGAACGAACCGACAACCAGGCTGATGCCGATAGGAGAAACATTCCCTGACAGTTCCACACCATTGAAGCTGAAGTTGGTTGCAAAAATGATACCAAATAACGTCGTCGCTACAGCAAGCATTACCATATGTGCCTGTAACCCCTGGACATTACCGACAGCCAGCAGTCTTCTGAATGCTGAGGTAAAACCGAATTTGGCGTGAAGCAGGGTCAGGCCTAGACCGATTCCAATAATATAAAGAATTCCCTGTGTCCATCCGGCAGCCATAGTGATTGCTGCTAACAAAAGGACTGCTATCGTCAACCCACCAAACAGGTATGTTTTTTGTACAGGATTCAAAGGAGAAACGATCGTAGTAGCATTCTTTACTTTAGAAGGGATGCTCGGTTGCTCCCAACGTTTTTCTACACTTGTTTGAGCCATGCAGTAGATACCTCCTAATTCCGATAAAGATAATCTGTTTTAACTTTTATTTATCATATGATGAATCCAAAGGTTTGTAAACCCATTAATTTAGTCGGATTAAAATTTAGACTCTGTTAAATCTCCCTGTTGCTTTTACAGAAAAGCTCCCTTTTGCTGAAGACTCAGTTTCGAGATAGTGGGGCCCGTTACCATAAGAGGAATGGGATGGTTCGTGAAACGACTCGCTTTCCTGCGGGGGACCTGGCAAGCTTCCTCGGGCTAAAGCCCTGCGGGATCTTGCCTAGCCCCTTCTCCCGCGGGAGTCTCCCCGTTTCCCTTCCCATCCAGCCAGTTTAGTAATTAACGGACCCTTCTTTTGTGTAGCGAAATCTTCATCTTGATCCAATTATAAAGTATATAAATAGCGCAACGTCTTCTTTCAAAATTATCATAGCGCGGTTTACAGAATTATGATTTCGAGAATTTACTATGGCAAGGGGCGTAGGGAAACGATGCATAACCGTCAAGCTAACAATGAGTGTTGCGAAAAGAGAGTTATGACCGATCTCTTTTTCAATATTTTTCCAACCATAACCTTAACTTTCACTATACAAATTCATCAATCCAAAAACACTGGCTTTA
>NZ_JBIEKI010000021.1:0-61329 GCF_043497085.1 Halobacillus sp. B23F22_5
GTACATGGTGAGATCCCGCAGGGCTGTAGCCCGAGGAAGCTCACCGTACACCCATGGAAAGCGAGTGATTTCCCGGACCTCCAGAGGCTTTCAACCTTAACGGAAACAGTTTCACTCGAAACTGAGTGTTCAGCAAAAGGGGGCTTAACTGTAAGATCAACACTGAGATTTAACAGATCCTTTTGTTTAAGCAATGAGCAAAACGTGTATAGCTTTGTGGGAAGATTCATGTATGGACTTATGCTATAGTAGATAATAGTTCGGGTTTCGAAATAGATTCGCAGGAGGGAAGCCGTATGGGGAAATTACCTTCCAAATGGCTGGTGGTCGTTTCTGTACTCTTTGGAACATTCACCGTCATACTGAATAATAGCATGCTGAATCCGACGCTTCCCCGGTTTATGGAAATCTTTGATGCAAATGCCGTAGATGTCGGCTGGATGCTGACGATTTTCATGGTATCGATGGGGATGACAATGCCGCTGACCGGATATTTTGGTGACCGGTTCGGTAAAAAGAAAGTGTATTTGACAGGGTTAAGCATCTTTATCATTGGCTCGATTTCAGGGTCCTTATCCCCGTCTTTAGGGATGATCATTCTTTCACGTGCTATTCAGGGAATGGCGGGTGGCTTGATGATGCCTATCGCCATGGCCTTAATATTCAACGCCTTTCCCCGGAATGAACGGGGACTTGCGGTAGGGATCTACGGAATTTCGGTGATGGTTGCCCCGGCTATCGGTCCGACAATCGGGGGAGTTATCATACAATATTTTGCCTGGCCCTGGTTGTTCTTGTTCAATATCCCGTTTGGCTTGCTCGGAATCATATTGTCCGGTAAGTATCTGAAGCCGACCAAGACAAAGCCGGACTTGAAATTCGATGCGGTCGGATTTGTCATCGTCACCGCGGGAATCGGCGCTATCCTTTATGCTCTTGGCAGGGGAAGAACGCTGGAATTATTGATGTCTCCGTTGAATATGGTGCTGATTGTCGGTGGTATCCTGGCACTTATCGCATTCGTTTTCTATGAGAACCGACAGGAACAGCCATTATTGAACCTGTCCGTTTTCAAGGTGCCAACTTACTCGATATCGATTCTGGTAACATCAGCGGCTTCCATTGGGCTGTTTTCTGGTATTTTCCTATTGCCATTATTAATCCAGAACGTCTATGGTTTAGGGGAAATAAAAACAGGGCTGTTATTCCTTCCGGCAGCGGCTGCCAGTGGTTTGTTCATGTCGCTCGGAGGAAGGCTGCTGGATAAAAAAGGTCCCAAGTTTGTTGTGCCGCCTGGATTGGCAATCATGGCAGCAGCAACGCTCGGGTTGAGCTTTTTAAGCCTGGATACACCTTTTTGGTGGATTTTATTACTGAACACGATTAGAGGAATGGGCATGGGGATGGGAAATATGCCTGCAACAACGTCGGGGATGAATGCTATTCCTGAACACCTTGTCGCCCAGGGATCCGCGATGAATAATATTCTTAGACAGATTTCTTCATCCTTAGGCATCGTATTCTTCTCTATTTATTATGAAGTGAGACGTGCTGCTATCGAAGCTTCTACCAGCCTGGATACCCAAGCTGCTACTTTACAGACATTGAATGAAGCTTTCCTGGTATCAGCGATTATTCTTATTATTGCAGTTCCGTTCTCCTTCATCTTAAAAGGAGTAGAGAGCGATAAAAATGAAAAGCAAGCAAACAACTGACGCTGCCACTCAGCGAGAAGCTGAGTGCAGCGTCTTATTTTGTCCATTCATGATTTAGAAGTCCGTAAAGGTGCATGTCATAGGCCTGACCGTCGCGAAGAATGAACTCCCGATGGGTGCCTTCTTTTTTGAAACCAAGCTTTTCATACATCTGAATTGCCGGGATATTATAAGAAAACACGGTCAGCTGAAGGCGGTGGAGGCTGCATTCATAGAAAGCGAAATCGATCAGCAGCTGCATGGCTTCTGTACCATAACCTTTCCCCTGGTATTCATCTTCTCCGATGGCGATGCTGACCCAGCCATTGCGGTGGATCCATAAGATACTTTCCAGTTCTACATATCCAATGAACGCATCTTTTTCATCACGAATCGCGAACGTATATTGGTTGTTAGATTCATTGGACTCATCCAGCCATGATTCTAAATGTTCCACCGTTCTGGGAGCGGCAGGAAGGGCGTCGAACCGTCTTGAGAAGTCAGAGTTATCATACCAGGAAGCTATGGCTGCGAGATCTGATTTTGCCACTTGAGTCAAACGTACCCGTTCTCCTTGTAATAATGTTTTCATGATTATGTATCCCCCTTTTAAACAGAAAGAGGCCTGGTGTGACAGGCCTCTTTGACTGATCATTTCTTATTTGTATTTTTCAGCCTGAAATGAAGATTGAATAATCGAATCGAAACGGCAAAATCAAACGTGGCAAGGATGGCCAGGAAAATGGTGATGAAATTCCATATCGTATCTTCGACAGTTTGAGCCGCTATATATGTGAAAACAATCCCCATTATAAAATAAAGGAAGGCCATGAATAGCGGTGATGTTCTCATAAAAATAAGCCTCCAATAATGGTTTGTAGCTGATCGAATTGCTCTTGCATCCGCCTGAAATCTTCTTCCGATAAACTATATTGTCCGAGTACGACCACGGTGTTCATGGCCATGTGGGCGATGATCGGAGTGATGATGCTTTTGGTTTTAACATACAAGTAGGCGAACACGATCCCCATTGCTGTATATACCACCATATGCGTGAAATCGAAATGGGATGCGGCGAATGCCAGCGCTGACACAAGAACAGCAACAATGAAATTCGTCCGTTTATAAATCGTACCGAAAATAATCTTTCGGAAAATGACTTCTTCTAATATCGGAGCGAACACAACCATGACAATGATGAACACCGGTGATATCCGGGCAAACTCCATCAAGTCCTGGGTGTTTTCCGATCCTGGCTTGATGCCGAGGAGGAAGGTTTCAATCAGTATCGCAATCATTTGAGCGAAGTAAGCAAGAAAAACACCAAGAAAAGACCATAAGGCAATATTCCCTGCGCTTGACCGTTCACGCTGCTCCGAAGCTTGTTTCATATCCGGCTTCAGCATGAATACAATGATGAGAGTGGCAACGAAAAAGCTGAACACGGCCCAGCTGGTAATCGCAATTTCCTTCTCCATGCCGACCATCATCAATAAGGGAACGCCGATAACAGATGACAACTGTGCTGCAATATATATAGCAATGATATACCAATATCTCGATGGCAAGGTCGAACGACTCCTTTGCATACATTTTACATTTTCAATCACTCTCCGTATTTTAACATAGTTTGAAAATACAGCGTAACGATTAGGATTTACCCGACATTTTTCACCAATCTTTTCAGAAAAAAATTTATCCATCTCTCTTGCAAAATAAAATCGTATTGATTATTATAATAATTGTGTTAGCACTCATTAATGTCGAGTGCTAATAAACCGTAATTCAAGAATAGAATCACATTGAGGAGGGTGTCCTAATTGTTAAAGCCACTTGGTGATCGTATTGTGATTGAAATTGTAAAACAGGAAGAAAAAACTGCAAGCGGAATCGTACTTCCAGACTCTGCGAAGGAAAAGCCGCAAGAAGGTAAAGTTGTCGCAGTAGGTACTGGACGAGTTACCGATAATGGTGAAAAGGTAGCACTTGAAGTAGCTCAAGGCGACCATGTCATCTACTCTAAATTTGCAGGTACAGAAGTGAAATATGAAGGCAAAGAATACTTAGTGATTCGCGAAAGCGACGTATTGGCTGTCGTTCAGTAATTCCTTAGTTTCAAATAAAATACGTACAGTTACAAGTTTGATAAGGAGGGCATTTTCATGGCTAAAGAGATTAAATTTAATGAAGAAGCACGCCGCGCGATGCTTCGTGGTGTAGATTCACTTGCTAACGCTGTTAAAGTGACACTTGGACCAAAAGGACGTAACGTCGTTCTTGAGAAAAAATTCGGTTCTCCGTTGATTACCAACGATGGTGTAACCATCGCTAAAGAAATCGAATTGGAAGATCATTTCGAAAATATGGGTGCACAGCTCGTTTCCGAAGTTGCTTCTAAAACAAACGATGTAGCTGGTGACGGTACAACTACCGCGACTGTACTGGCACAAGCGATGATCCGTGAAGGATTGAAAAACGTAGCATCCGGTGCTAACCCGGTTGGCGTACGTCGCGGTATCGAAAAAGCGGTTAACGTTGCTACAGAAGAACTTCGCAGCATCTCCAAGCCGATCGAAGGCAGAGAGTCTATCGCACAAGTTGCTTCCATTTCTGCTGGTGACAACGAAGTAGGTCACTTGATCGCAGAAGCAATGGAGCGCGTAGGTAACGATGGTGTCATCACAATCGAAGAATCCAAAGGGTTCAATACAGAACTTGAAGTAGTAGAAGGTATGCAGTTCGACCGTGGATACGCTTCTCCATATATGGTTACTGACCAGGATAAAATGGAAGCTGTTCTCGAAGACCCATACATTTTGATTACTGATAAGAAAATCGGAAACATCCAGGAAGTATTGCCTGTACTTGAGCAAGTGGTACAACAAGGCAAGCCGCTTCTAATGATCGCGGAAGACGTTGAAGGTGAAGCTCTTGCAACACTAGTTGTAAACAAACTTCGCGGTACATTCAACGCTGTAGCTGTCAAAGCTCCAGGATTCGGTGACCGTCGTAAAGCTATGCTTGAAGACATCGCTACATTGACTGGTGCTGAAGTTGTAACAGAAGACCTTGGTCTTGAGCTTAAGAACACTGGCATCGAGCAATTGGGCCGTGCTTCTAAAGTTGTCGTTACAAAAGAGAACACTACTATCGTCGAAGGTGCAGGAAACGCTGAGCAAATCGCTTCCCGCGTAACTCAAATCCGTGCACAGGCAGAAGAAACTACTTCTGAATTCGATAAAGAAAAATTACAAGAGCGCCTTGCTAAACTTTCTGGCGGCGTAGCTGTCATCAAAGTCGGTGCTGCTACTGAGACAGAATTGAAAGAGCGTAAGCTTCGTATCGAAGACGCATTGAACTCTACTCGTGCTGCTGTCCAGGAAGGTATTGTAGCCGGTGGTGGTACAGCATTTGCCAACATTTACGATAAAGTAGCGAGCCTTGATTTAAGTGGCGATGAAGCTACAGGTGCAAAAATTGTTGTACGTGCCCTTGAAGAGCCAGTACGTCAAATTGCACACAACGCCGGCCTTGAAGGCTCCATCATCGTTGAGCGCCTGAAAGGTGAAAAAGTCGGCATCGGATACAACGCTGCAACTGGCGAGTGGGTCAACATGGTAGAAGCAGGTATCGTAGACCCGACAAAAGTTACACGTTCCGCACTACAAAACGCAGCTTCCGTAGCAGCTATGTTCTTGACTACAGAAGCAGTCGTTGCTGATCTTCCAGAAGAAGACAACGGCGCTGGCGGCGGCATGCCAGACATGGGTGGCATGGGCGGAATGGGCGGCATGATGTAAGCTGTCCTCAAACCCTTTGCTATACAAGGGATTGAATCCTTTCAAATGAATATTGACTGGATTTTGACTGGATTTCTTTGAAGATTCTATACCTTAACTTAAAAACCTCCTAAGAGTTCTTAAACTTTTAGGAGGTTTTTTTATTTGAAATTTTGGTTAAGTGACATTTTAACGCTGTTAAAGTACTATATATTTTACAAAAACAAACATATTAATGTTAAAATTTACTACATAGGAATGGGGCGAGAATTTAAAATAGTTAAATAGGAGTAGTGTATGAATCAATTAAAGTTAAATGATTTGGTTGAATCTGGGGTAGAGTTATTTACTTCAAAAATTGAGGTTAGCGTCATAGAAACTGAAACACATCATTCATTAATTGTAAAAGGGATAGAGAATGATAAGGAAATATTAAATAGTATTGCTGCTTATATGGTAGCTCTAATTGCAAACGCTATCGAGGCAAATTTGGAAGTTAGAGCGGACTTGATAGAGGATACAGAGATAGGAAAAGAAGATATTGAAGAAAGTGTGATAGACACAGTTGGAGAGTCTAATGAACTTAACCAAGATTTTAAAGAGGATGAAAGAAACCCTTGGTTAGCTGAAGCTTTGATTCACCTTTTGTTATTTGTTTCGAATAAAGTTCAGAATTTACACCCTGCTGGGGAAGTTTTAGCTGTCGGTTTAGTCCATGATGACCCCAAAGATAAAGGATTAGATATAACTGCTTTGTATCAATCCGGAACGTTAGGTTTAACTATTGGAGAATGTAAAGCTTATAAGCTTAATCCTAATAAAGCAATTTCCAATGCTATGAATTTTTTTGATGGTGTTGAAACTAACCGGAAAACAGGAAAAAGGATTAGAACCCAGGTTCAGATACTAAGGAAATACCTCCCAGAAGAGCTATCGAAGTTAGCAACTAGTGGTTTCTGGAAGAATGAAAGGTGTTTTTTAACAACGCCAATATTTGATTCGTCTGTTAATAAAGATTGGTCTAGAATACGAAGGAAAACCTTAGGAGGATTAAAGGTCCCTGTAAATAGAAGAATCATTATCCCCTTGGCCATAGAAAACTTTGACTTATTTTTTGATTCTTTATCCGACGAGATGAGAGATATTGTAAGGGAGTTATAAGATGTTTGACAATTATTCTTTATTATTATTCAATAATTTACCGAGTCTCCCGGAGTTGGACATTGATATAACTAGGAGGTTATTATCTAGGGCTTACTTATATTCTATTAAGATGCAATTGGGACTCGTACAAGATGAATTTAGGACGGTTGACATTGAAGTAAGCGAGGAAGAAATGGACAGGTTAGAAGAAGAAATGCTTAGTGAATCCTCCAAATTCTTTCAAGAATATTATTATGGCTTAAGACGTTTAGGAGATACTTTAGAAAGCAGCGCTATATTTGATGAAAATGAAGATGAGTACTCAGTAAAGGCTGCAGCTTTCGTAGGAGCAGAATCTCTTTCACTATTAGCAACAATTCTGGGGCAAGAAGATGAAAAAGAATTATTGTTTTCTAATGAATATATTTATACCAGAATAGAGGCTGCGATGTTATTTATGATTTCAGGATATGATGCAAATGCTCAAACTGAAATAAATGATGCAGTAAAAGCTTTAAGCAACCAAGGAGATTATGATGTTGAAAATAATACTTATAAAATTGAATATTGGTGCTTACATAATCTTTTTGCTCTTATTACGAATAAATTGTGGGAAGTGGATAAACGAAAGCCTGTATTAAAGCATGATAGTAAGAAAAAAACTTTGAAAAATCTTATTGAGGAAAATAAGATTCAAATGTATTCATTGATAGGTGAGTCTATAGTATCATATGTCGAATGGTTAGTTGGTGAAGATAATGAAGGACTAAACAATGGGTTGAGTTTACTAGCAAAAGTTAATCAAACTTCACACAAAAATAAATACTCGCTTTTTCCAGAAATTTATCATCTTTCAAAAGTTCTTATGGTAATGGTAAATCACTCTTCAAAAAGGGCTCTTTTACATAACACCCTTAAACGTGAAAATGAAAGCAAAGAGTTTAGAGAGTATCTTAAAGGTAGAGCAAAAGGGGATTCTCTAGTAAATTCTAGGCCTTTTATATGGGAATCTGCTAAGGAGTTCATTGATAAATGTTTACCTGGACCTAGTAAACACACAATTGTTAATTTGCCCACCGGGAGTGGGAAAAGTTTTATTGCTGAGCTTGCATTAACACAATCATTATCAAAAGGATGGATTCTTTATTTAGCACCCACGAATGCATTGGTTCATCAAATAAAAAGGGATCTAAGAAAGTCTCTTAGATTTTATGGTGATATCCCAATAAGAACTTTCGTTGGAGGAGATGAGTATACAAAATTAGACAATGAATTCTTAGATGAACGTGATAATGCAAATAAATTTGTAGCAGTAATGACACCTGAAAAGTGTGCTATGTCCTTAAGAATTAATCCCGAAGTATTTAAATATTGCTCTTTATGTATTTTTGATGAGTGTCACTTATTAGGTGAAGGGGTTAGGGGGGCATCAGTTGACTTAGTACTAGGACAAATATTATCAATTAGTCATGATATTAAGTTTGTATTAATGTCTGCGATGCTAAACAACCCTAATGATTTAGCAGCGTGGTTAACTAAAGTAACTTCTGACGACTCACAAATCAGTTCTATACTTTGGAAACCTACTCGATCAATTAGGGGAGCTGTGGGTGTTGAATATAGTTCATACCTAGAAACAAAAGAAATAGCTAAAGTAAATTTGAACTCAAAACCAAGACATAGAAAGAACGAGAAATTCGAGCCTAAGTTGTCTATACTTTACTCTCTTTCAGGTGTTTGGCAACAGGACGTTAATGATTATTCATTAATTAAGACCAATGTTAATGCAAAGTACACTCTCTCAAGACGGAAATACAATGATAAGTGGATTTACCATAGCGATGCAGACAGTTGGGTTAATGCAACCTCTAAGTCCTTGGGTTTTGAATTAGCAACAAAAGGAATACCTACAATTGTATTTATTCCAACCAATCGCCATTACCCATTTGTTTTAGCTAGAAATCTCAATCTCAAAACAACAGAATCTGATCTAGGAGTCTACCAACAAAAGTTATTAATGCTAGCAGAAAAAGAGTTAGGAACAAATTCTGAGGTTAAAAATTTACTCGCTAGCAGAATTGGAGTTCATTCTTCTTATATGTTAGAAAGTGAAAAAGAAGCAGTGGAGCAGTCGTTCATTAACAAAGAAGTTAAGCTATTGTTTGCAACTGGTACTTTAGCACAAGGGCTTAACTTGCCATCAGTAGCAGTTGTAATTGCTGGTACTAGGGTCGGAGATGCAAGAGAGGCCCATACTATCGAGTCTCAAATGAGGTCAAAAGCATTAATTTTAAATGCTATTGGCAGGGCAGGACGAGCGGGTTTTTCTAACCAAAGCTTTAGTATAATAGTACCTAATACACCTATTGCTTATAAAGAAGACGAGAATGATATAACTAGGGCTACTTCAACGATAGATGTATTAAGTGAACAAGACGCCTCGATTGTAGTTAAAAGTCCTCTTGAAAACTTTTTAGATAATATAATAAATGGAACTATACAGGCAGATAGAGCTTCTTTAGATGAACTTACAATTATGTCTATGTTAACAGCAGATAATGAACAAGATGAAGCCGAAAAAAACAAAGCAATAATAAGTAGAACTTACGCAGCTGCTACAATGAGACATCAAATGGATGAAAAGGAATTAATTGCAGCAACCATGGCCATCACCGAGATAAAAAAAGAATTTTTAGAGAAAGCTAATGCACCAGAATGGTTGGTAAGGGTCGCTAGAAAATCTGGATTTGATTTCTTTACTACAAATTTGTTTATAAAAATAGCCGAAGACGTTGTACCTCTAAGTAAGAAGACTGAAGTGGTTGAATGGAGTATTGAGGAGTGGAAAAATATTCTTTTTAAATGTATGGAAAAATTGCCTCCTCATTATATTCAAAATATATTGCCAGAAACTGCTACACAAAAACCTACATTTATTAATAAGATGGTCAAATTAATTGGGGGTAATCCAGAAAAGGATTTATCTTGGGAGCCGCCGAGTGGATGGGAGGAATGTTGGGAGGAATTTTCCAATATAACTTGGATGTATATGGATGGTAAGAGCTATGCTGATATCGCCAGAATATATCTTCAGGTTGATGGAGCTATAGATTCTTCAAGATCAGCCGGAAAACATATACCAGACACTATAGCCCTAGTTAAAAAGCAAATAGCAAAAATTTCAACCTATGCTGGTCTTCTATTAGCAACTATAGAGGAAGTGTTCTTTGAAAATGAACCCCTTCCTTTTAACTTGAACGTTCTTCCATTAGCAATTAAGAACGGGCTAAAAGATCATTCCACTTTTTATTGGTTTAATTATGGAATGAGAAACAGAATTGTAGCCCATACATTAGGGGCTACCTTTCCATTGGAGGAATTTGAAGATGAGGAAACTTCCATAAAGGAAGTCCAGCATCTAAAAAGGAACTGGCTTTATAACGAATCGGCTTTACTACCATTCGTTGCAAATTATGACATCTTGGAAGCTGCAAAAATGATATTAAAAAATTCATAAAAATGAGAGTATTCGATTTGAAGTCGGATACTCTCATTTATTACGAGTATTCCATCTTTATTCCAATGCACCTCTCATTAGTTCACCAAACTTTTCTGCAGCTCTTTGCTCCATATCTTTTGTTATATGAGCGTAAATGTTCATAGTTGTATTAATATCGCCGTGTCCTAATCTTTGCTGAATTTCTTTGGTACCTACTCCTGCTTCAATTAAGAGAGAGGTATGGGTGTGCCTGAAGGAATGAGGAGTAACTTTTTTTTCGATCCTGCTAAGCTTTAAAAGCCTTCTCATTCGATTTTCAACAGTCTTTATAAAATCGGGATAACCAGGGTTATTAATTTCTTTTGCAAAAACAAATCCAAAGTCATTGTACTGATCTCCGAGAGCCATCTTAATTTCTTTTTGGTAAGTTAAGTGTTTCTTCAACTCACTCATCACTTGCTTGTCCATTTTTAACGTCCGTATAGATCCTCTTGTTTTGGGAGTGAGTAACTGATAATCTTTTGTATTATTATTCGGATTATAATAGGTTTTTGTAATACGAATGGATTCATTAATAAAGTTCACATCACTCCATTTAAGTGCCAGCATTTCTCCTACACGCAAGCCACTATAGGCAAGGGTAAGAAACATAATAAAATCTCTATCTAATCCTTTTTCCTTAGCTGTTTTTAAGAAAGTTATTAGTTCATTCTTCTCTAGAAATTTTATTATCTCTTCATTCTGTTCAATTTCTTCCACTGTTTCAATTCTTTTTGGAATTTTTGCGAACTCACTTGGATTTATTTTAATAAGATTATATTCTAGAGCCTTCTTAAATAACATTCGGCCAGTAGTATGGATCCCATCCATGGTATTATGGGCGTATCCTTTTTCGTGTAGGTTATCAAGAAATGCTTGATAGTGTTTCCTTGTAACATCAGATAGCTTCATTTTCGAAAAATATCTTCTGAAATGCTTTAATTCTTTAGTACGTCCCCGATGTGAGCTAACCTTAGAATTTTTCGCATAGAAATTCAGCCAATCATCTGCGAATTCGTTGAGAGTGATATTGTTTTCTTCAACATAGGTTCCTTCCCTTACCTCCCTTTCTAATTCCTCTGCTTCAATTCTTGCATCAGTTTTTCTAGTGAAACCACCATTAGACTTTGTTTTTCTTTTTCCGGTGACTGGATCCAGCCATTCCACTTGATAGGACCACTTGTTACCTCTTTTTCTTATATAAGCCATAGTTTTACCTCCCATTTAAATATTAAGTTATAAAATGGTTTTTGACTGGTACAATAGGACGTCTCATTATTTTCTCCAGGCGTTCTTGGCACACATTTAACGGAATTTTAAAATCTTGAGACCATTGATTAATAATTTCAGGGTCACTCAACGTGTACTCTTTAATCATGTGGTAGGGTAGCGAGGCGTATAGAGTGAAGTGCCTGGCATCTCTTTCTTGAAGCTCATAAAAATCTTTAGGCATTATTAGCTGCCGGCCGGCATGCCTTAATGCATGGCAAAGCTCATGGAAGAATTGCTCTCGTTGGTGGATCTGGGGAAGGCGGCTATCTAAGACAATTTCTTGAAACTTCCCTACTTTCATATAACTAGCTTGAGTTGGTCTGCATTTAACAAAGATTTGATTTTCCAATCCAATTTTATGAACACTTAAGTCAGTTGGTATTGTAAAATTGCGAATTTTATACCACTGAGTAATAAGGTCTTCAAGAGTTGTGGTTGTGTAGTAAGGAAATCTCATACTAATCACCTTCCTTACAAGCATTATACGAACATATGTTTGGTTAATCAATATTTATATCTAAATTATGTATTTTGCTATATTCTGGAATAAATACTTCCTGCAAAACTCAACCTTGTTACCATACATGATGGAATTAAGTGGTATAATGAACTCAGACAAAAGGAAAAGTGTTCCATGTAAGTTCATCATCTTTACTTGAGATGCCTTTGTATCAAAATAATCTTTAGAGGAGGAGAAATTATGGCTTTAGATAGAGATAAAATAAAACAGATTTGTGATTCTATTGAGGACATATTTGATTCAATTCCGATTAATATGTCTGATAAGAATAAAGGATTAGTAAAGAAAATGGTATTAGGACCGGCAATAGAAGAAGTTAGGAAATTGGCAGAGGAAAGCAGACCTCCTGTATTGTTGTTTATGGGGAGAAGTGGGCATGGTAAGTCGTCACTAATTAATGCATTAACGGAAAAGTATGTAGCAGAAGTAAATGATATTGAACCAGAGACGGCTGTTGCTGAAGCGTATGTAGTAACTTTTGAGGAAACAAATTCTACTTGGAAAATTATAGATACTAGAGGTATTTTTGAAGCCACTGTACCTGAAAAAGCCACAAGTAATGAAGATCCTGTAGAGCTTCTTAAAAGAAACATTATTGAAAGAAAACCAGATGTAATCTTTCACATTATTAACGCGAAAGAAGCTAGAAATATATCTAATGATCTAGCTGTATTTAATGACATTATGGCAACGGTAAAGAGAGATATGAAAATACATATCCCAACGATGGTAATATTAAATCAGGTTGATTTATTAGGTAAAAGGAAAGAATGGCCCCCTGAAGAATACCCAAGGAAAGCTGGTCAAATAGTAGATTTACAAGAGTATTTTTCCAAGAAAATTTTAGATGTTAACAGTACACCTATTAACTCTAATTTCCCTATCTACGGCCTAAAAACAGAGCATGAGGTTTATGTAGGTATAATTCCTACCTGTGCTGAGGAAGATGATACCTGGAATATTGAAAATCTTAGACTATATATCGCTAAAAACCTTAAGGAAGAAGCGAGACTGGATTTTTTTCAAGCGATAAAAAGCAAAGAAAAATTAAAAGAAATTTCTTCTTCTCTGATTAAACGTTTTTCAAGTATTGCCGGTGGAATAGGTGCATTACCTTTTCCTGTTGGGGATATTGCTGTCCTAGTGCCAGTTCAGATGCTCATGATTGGAATAATAGCTGCATTATCAGGAAGAGAAGTATCAAAAGATACAGTGTATGAATATTTGGCCGCATCTGGAATAAATGTGGGTGTTGGTATTGGATTAAGAGAAGGTTTTAGACAGCTAAGTAAATTTGTACCTATTGGAGGGTCTGCTATCTCTGGAGGTATGGCATACACTGGTACATATGCAATAGGTAAATCTGCAGAGGCTTATTTTTTCAATAAATCTATTGTTGGGCCCGAAGAATTTCAGGAGGGTTAAGACAGAAATTAGTTAATATAGCAAATGCCACACAACCTTGTTCATTTAAGGGGGATGGGAATTTGAGAGTAATGTTTAATGGTATTTTAAATCTAAATAACAATGAGAGATATGAAGACTTTCAGAGTAAACTTAATGATTGGATAATTCAAAATGGATGGGAGCCCTCTAATGCGGGTGCGGTGGTTTTACCTGAGAGAAAATCTCCACCAGTTCGTGTAGGGTATGGCTCATCCGTATTTCATCCAGAGTATACCAATGGAGTTAATACACCTGAAGTAAACAAACGTTATTTCCTTAGTCGTACTTGGGATCCTGAATTACCTATAATAACTACATTTATGATGAATCCCAGTGCTGCTGATGAGCTTTCCGGAGATACTACTGTGGACTTTCTAATTGATTTTGCAAAATACAATGGTTTTGGAACATTATTCGTAATTAACACCAGCCCACTTATAAAGGGGAGTAAGACAGAAAAAGTAGATTTTCAAGAAGATGATTGCAATTTTTATTACATTGAATACGCAATTAATAATTCTGAAATAGTTGTTTTGGGTTGGGGGGAAAATGGTCAAAAATATGGCGTCCCTACATTAACATTTAACTATCCATTGCAAGAACTACTGGATAAAAATCATTTTAAACTTAAGGTATTTGATTATGGTAAAGAAAATTCTCGCTCTATATTTCCTAAACATCCTCGTCCTCAGGTAGTAAACCAAAGATTCTCGGTTAATCATAAATTAATTCATGTTTCAGAAAATAAAAGGGATAAGTTATTACAAGGTTTTAATATCAAGTGAATGTAAAATATGGATTGCATAGGTTATATTGCTGCATAGGGCTTCAAAAAAGGAGCTCTTTTTTTGTTGCTTATTAAGTATCATATAAAAAAAGCATGCCTAATGACATGCTCTATTTTCTGTCTTTCTCCTCAAGTTCCTTGGATCTCCTTAGCAAATATTGAAAGTAACTTTCCAATTCCCGGATTTGCTCTGGGCCCATAGCCTTCCATTTTTCTAAATCGAAAAATGCAGCATCTTCAATCCCATACTTATCCATGAGCTTATTTATTTCATTGATAGTATTGTATTCATTTTCTTTTGTTTCGTTTACTGTAGTCTCAGACCTACCTAATAAATAATCAATACTCACATCTAATGCATTAGCAAGACTAATAAGCATCTCATTTGAAGGTGTACTATAACCATTTTCGTAGTTACTAATTGTACCCTTTGTCGTTTTAATTTTATTTGCTAATTCATTTTGAGTGAGTCCCTTGGTCTTTCTAGAATATTTAAGTCTTTGTGAGAGCATTTTTAGTATCCTTTCACTTTTTCATGTACAAGATTATTGTACCATCTTTCTACTCATTTATAGATATTTTTAACTAAAGTACAAGAATCTTGTTTTATTTGTTGACATACAAGAAACTTGTACATATACTTTAAGTACAAGTTATTCATACTAAGGAGGTGAAATAATGAGGAACAAACGTTTAAAAGAGGCAAGAATTCAAGCTAATTTGAGTCAAACTCAACTTTCTGAATGCTTGGGTTACAAGGGTAAACAAAGTGTAGCTAATTGGGAGAATGGATATTCAACACCCACTCTTAAAGTAGCTATTTGTTTAGCAGAAGTTTTGGGAAAAGATGTCCATTATTTGTTTGGTCACAAAGTACAAGATACTCATACAAATAGCGCGAAATTAAATTTAATGAAAGAAAGGAAATGATTTAATTGTTTGAAGCGAAATTACAACCTGAAGCTGATTTCAATAATAAGGTGTACGATATTTTTTATGAAATCGCAAAAAAAGCCCAAGAGGATGTGCAAAAAGAAACAGAGTTACCATACTTGTTAGATCGCAATAAATTAGCTAAATATGTCTTTAATGTAAGTGTACAGTCGTTAGACGCTCATATTTTAAGGCGAAAAGACTTTCCAAAGGTCCATGTTGGAGGACGGACACTTTATCCTAAAGATTTAGTAATAAACTGGATTAGAGAACATGTTGAGGTTTCTGATCAAACAGCTCCAGAAAGAAACTTTGGCGTGATATAACTCTATAAATCTATCATATATTATCTAATTACAACTACTGGTACAAACCAAGGGGTGAGTCCAATTTATAATAGTAAGGCTGCAAATATCATGAAGAAAACAAGAAAAGGAATTAATAAAACACAGCAACAACTGGCAATTGACATGCTTCAATCTAGAGAGTATATCTCAAAGCAAGAAAGGGGAGAACGGAAGATTCCTCCTGTAACCACCAAATATTTTATAGAGAAATATAATAATCCGTGGCTAGCACTGGAAGCAGTTAATGAATATATCGGATGGGGGATTACACAGTTAGATAGCCCGAGAGCCAATAACGACAAATATTTTCTTCAGTTGTTACTTGAGAAAGAGTTAAAGGAAGCACTTGAAACCATTGCTCAAGTGAAATGGACGAAAGACGTCGATTTTATTCACTCTATGGAATTGCAAGATGTTCATAGATCTGCTGAGACAATGGCTAGTTTGGTTCACTTCTCAACTCTTTATTTAACAAGTTTATGTGAAACATATAATATCAGCTGGTTAAAATTGTGGAAAAAACATCATTCTGATTTAAAGACATTGGGCTATCATTTTTAGTAAATAGTTAGGTAAGAAAAGAGGTGAAAGTATGCAGGGGTGGGTAAAGCTTCATAGGAAAATTCTCCATAGTGAAATTTTCGAAAATGAGAAGATGTTGAAAGTCTTTATATACTGTCTAACTAAATCTAGTCATAAAGATACTGAATCAAGAGTGGGGAGACAAAAGGTAGAAATTGAACCTGGGCAATTCATATTTGGTAGAAAAAAAGCTGCGTCTGAGTTAAATATGACTGAATCCACCGTCCGTGATTATATAAGAACATTAGAAGAAGATGGTGTAATTACGGTTAAATCCACCAACAAATATAGTATCGTAACCGTTGATAACTGGGCACTTTATCAATCGAATGGTGAAGAGTATGACAACAAAACAACAGCAGATAAACATCAAAAAGACAGCTCCCCGACATCAGAAGGACAGCAAAAAGACACATACAAGAATGAACGAGAACTTAAAGAAGTTAAGAATGTAAAAGAATTTATTACTACAACTACTTCTGAAGCCATGAATAGTGAGGCCGTTCAATTTTATCAAAACAATATCGGAGTATTAAGTCCTCATATTTCTAATGAAATAACTGGATGGATCCAGGAGCTGGGCGATGAATTAACCATTAAAGCCATGAAACGTTCTTTGGAACGAAATAAGGTCTCATGGGGATATGTGAAGAGTATCCTTCAATCTTGGCTGAATAAAGGAATTAAAACCATTGAACAAGCTGAAGCTGAAGAGGTTGAACATAAAGATAGAATTCACCACAAACGCCAGTTTTCTAAAGTACCATCAAATCAGGAAGTAATACCTGAATGGTTTAATAACCGTAACAAACAAAAACAAAATGATAATAAAAAGCCAACCATTGAGGATATGGCCTTAACAATTGAGTTAGGAATTAAGTTAAAAAGGTCCAGGGAGAGTATTCTTGAAGCGATTCATAACAGATATGATCTTTCCGAAGAAGATCTTGATGCTATTCGGGGAGGGGAAAGCTCAGCTAAAGACATTTTATTAAGCAAAACAAATATGAAAGTCGTAGGAGATCCATGACCTTATTTAAAAGGGAGTTGGTAATATGAAGACATCCGGCAAACATCGTTTAGCTTACTATGATATTTCATCACAAGCTGAAAACGTAAAAACTTTTGAAGGGAAAGTGTACAATGTTCACGGTCTTTGGGCGATAGATAGAAATGGTGCTGCTGAAAGGCTATCTAAAATCTATTATCGAATTCGAACTGTGAAAGACAAACATTTTAAAACAATTGCAAAAAGAAAAAATCCTATGAGTGAGCTGAAATCAGTAAGATAAAATATAACGATTTTAATACGTGCTTGAACAGCACTTATTGAACATTGAAAAGTACATATCTATGTTAGGAAAAGAAAAGTCATGGGATTTTCCTAGCAGTCGATCGGCGTTCGGTGCGTGTCACGTGAAACGTATCTTGTGACTGGGAAAAGCATTGCATCAATAATGGTTATACTCTTGAGGTGAGGCATTGCCAATGAAGCCCTAGAGAGTTTAACCTAGATGCATAAAGTTCTACGTATATGCTAGAAACGTTGTGCATTGCAGCAAAAACTATTTAGGAATGTTGCATAGGGTTGATTGTATCTAGCCATAAACAATCAAATTTATTTTCACCTTTCCATAATGTGGTTTTTTGTTTGAGTAGGTGTTAGAATCGTTATACAAATCACTTGAGAAGGGAATGATCTGATGAAAAGACATTGGATCGGTGGTTTGGCTGGATTATTAATGGCCATAATTCTTGTAGGCTGCGGAGCTGAGGGAGCCACTGGCCAAGTCGAGTCTTTATCACCTGATGAACTAAAAAAATACATCGAAGATAATAATGAAGCTTTTGTATTGCTAAATAATACGGAAGACGAAAAAGAGAGAAAAGATAACATTAATCTAGTAGAACAGCAAATTAAATCAATTAGTGTAAAAGAAATAAATGCTAAGTCGGAGGAGATGTTGGATAATAATTTAAAACCTGACGACTTAGGACTTAAGGATATCCAGTTTGAGACATTAGGTTACTATGAAGATGGTACCTTAGAAAAATACGTCTCTTTAAGAGGTGTTGATTATTCTTCAGAAGATGAAAAACAAAATGCAATAGAAAAATTTATAGATGAGACTACATCATAAGAGAAGTGATCTTTATTAGGTCGCTTCTTTTTTTATGCCAAATTTCTTTAAAGGGGGTGATTATCATGGGTGCTACGAACCGTGAACTAAAACAATCTAAAGACTTGGTTCAGACTCTATTAACCATTCAGGACCTATCTTATAACGATTGGCTGCATAGCAAACACCAAGAGTATATTCAGGAAAATCAAGATGTAGTCATGAAATCTTTGCTGCATTACAAAGGAATAAGTGAAGAGAAGGAAGATAAAAATTTTTAAAGGAGCGAATGAATGATGAAAATAACTAATTTTGTTCTACTATCTGCCATAAGCAATTTACAGTCTACAGGTGCTTCGATTCTTACAGCCATGCAATTACTTGGGATTATTTCAGCAGCTATTGCTTTTGGTATAGGGGCTTACCATCTTATCTGGGGTGGAGTAAGAGGCCGTCAAAGCTCTATTGTATGGTTTATTGGTGGTGCCGTTGGGCTTGTAATTCTAATGGGAGCTACAGCTATCGCTGAATACATTGACAGCCAGGTGATTTTTTAAGGGGGGTAGGATCCATGAGGGTATTATTCACATCAAAAATGGATGGTGAAATTTCGAGCTTTCACCCTTATTCCTTCCAGGAAGTTGTCTTGTTAACGGCAGAATTGGATACTAAATTAAAAAAGAAAAATGCTAAGCCAATTACGCTTGATTTTATGATATTTAATGAAGAGGGAGACAAGCTGTACAACGGCTCATATGAAGTGGGAGCAGAAGGAACATCAAATATTTATGACCATGTTTATCAAAAGCTTTTAGAGTTGCCCATGGAAAATAAAAATGAAGAAACAAAAAGGGATGTCTTTCTTCAACAATTAACTTCTAATACACCAACATCTTATCAAATTGATATTACAGAAGTATTGAAAGAGAAGGAAGTACAAAAGTCGAGTTGGAAGCAACTTGGTAAGCGTGGCAAAATTTTTGTGAGTGTGATCAGCACCGCATTAATGTTGACCATAGTTACATCCATTACACTATTTGTACTTCTAAGCAATCAAGGCAAAGATCTAAGAGCCACGACAAAAGAGCTGGAAAGAATGGAGGATGTAAAAACTGCTTATGAAGGTTACTGGACAGGTAAGCAGAACCAAGCTGTTGATCAGTTACAAGGAATGGAAACCTTGACGGAATCGGAGAGCCAAACATTGCTTCATTTTCTGGTGGAACTTAAAAAGTATGATCAAGCTTTTCAATATGTAGAAAATGAAAATACTTCTTCTCTGGCTGGGCAAGTCTTGAAAGTTCATGGTCTGGAAGAATTGACTTCCTTTCAAGAAGCTTACCCAAGTCCTCTAGGTGAATTTAAAATAGCCTTTCATCATGGGGAATACAAACAGGCGGTGGATATTCAAGATATGACGATGTCTCCTAAACTCTATAAACAAAAGGGGATCGCTTATTTGAGGCTTGATCAATTGGAAGATGCAAAAAAGATGGCCAGTGAAGCGAAAGACGATGAACTGAATAAAAAGATTAATGATTATCAAGAAATTGAGGAAAAGTTGACTAAGATAAACAGCCAAATAGAAACAGAGAAAAAATCAGAAGATCAAAATCAATCTAAAATCGATTCGCTTCAAGAACAACAAAATGATCTGGAGAGTCAACAGAACAATATATAAGAGGGTGATTCATTTGAAATCAGTCATTGCTAAAAAACAGGTGCTTATTCTACTAAGCATCTGTTTTTTTATCTCCACGATGCTGGTCAGTACTTTCGTATGGAATCTGGGATATGCCATGTGGTCAACCTTAAAGACTTTCCCAGAATTCAGTAAACCAATAGAAGTTAAAGCTTCATTTTTGACGGATTTTCATATTCAGGAGCAGCCTCTCTACTATGGAATAGCTGCCTTAATCGGTTTTGTCGGCATAGCCCACATGATTTATAAACTTAGAAGTAACTTTAAACCTGTAGGTACGGACGAAAAAGGTTCTCAGAGATTTGCAACGAGAAAAGAAATTCAACAACAATACAAGGCCATTCCTGATCGAAAACAACCATATAAAGGTCAAGGAGGCCCTGTGTTATCTAGAAAAGGGGACAAAGCTTTTATTGATCCGTCGCCGGTCAATAATTTGATTATTGGTACGACAAGGAGTGGTAAGGGCCAAACCTATGTTATTCCAACCATAGATGCTTACTCTCGTGCTGAACATCAGCCCTCTTTAGTCATCAATGACCCTAAAGGGGAGTTATTTGCTTCTAGCCGGGAGACGCTGGAGAGAAGAGGATATGAGGTTGAGGTTTTAAACTTAATGAATCCAATGCAAAGCATGAGCTTCAACTTGCTGGAGTTGGTTAAACAATCCTATAAGGATGGAGATTATTCTACAGCTCAAACGCTTTGCGAAACTATTACTCATATGCTTTACCACAATCCAAACGCTAAAGAACCCATGTGGGATGATTCAGCTAAATCACTTGTGAATGCTATGATCCTTGCGGTTACAGAGAAAAGCATAACAGAAGGAATGGAAGAGAAAATTACCATGTACACGGTCGCCAATATGCTCTCGGAGTTAGGGACTAGAAATGAGGTGGATGAAGATGGTCAAGAATACAATGCATTGGATCAATTTTTCCAAGAACTACCCCAATCACATGTAGCGAAAGGTCAATATGCAACGAGTAATTTTTCCAAAGGGAATACTCGATCAAGCATTTTTACGACAGCGATGAATGGATTGACGAAGTTTACAATGAGTGAAACAGCTAAGATGACAGCAAAAAACTCTTTAGATTTAAAAAGAGTGGGCTTCGGTCAAAGTATTAAAGGGCGAGGTGATCCTTTTTCCAAAGTGATGATTTCACTCCCGGATGGATCATGTGAAATCAATCAATCAGGTGAGAGTGGGACATGGACCATTAACTTTAAAACCTCATTAGAAGCCGGAGATCATTTAGTTATTTCTCAAGACTCGGCTCCTGATACTTCAAAAGATAAAGAAGTACAAAAGGATAGTTCCACGATTCGGATTGACAAAGTAGATGAGGAAACGGGCAAGGTTTATTTTTCTTATCCTTCTACCAGCAGCACTTTGGAAGTAAAAGAAATTACTTACTCCACTAAGCCTATTGCCGTATTTATGGTTACACCCGATTATGATACGTCTACTCATGCTATACCGTCTATTTTCGTTAGCCAATTGTATTATGTATTATCAAAAAATGCAGCCATAGCCAAAGGACAAAAATGCTTACGAGAAGTGGTCTTTATGTTAGATGAGTTCGGTAATATGCCTGCGATAGCAGATATGGAAAATAAAATCACGGTATGTTTGGGAAGAAATATTCGCTTTCACTTAGTTGTTCAATCCTATGCTCAATTAAAAGATTTGTATGGGGAAGATGGGCAAGCCACCATCCGTGGTAACTGTGGTAATGAAATTTATATATTGAGTGCTGACTATGATTCTGCTTCCTATTTTTCTTCCAAGTTAGGAAAGAAAACGTTAAATACTCAAACACGATCTGGATCTACTTTTTCACTAGATAAGTCAAAAACGGAAAGTACGGAAGGCAGGGACCTTCTAACTGCCAATGAACTGCAGGAATTAGAGGAAGGAGATACGGTAGTACGTCGAGTGTTATTACGACGTGATAAGAAAGGACGAAAGATTCGTGCCTTTCCTATTTATAATACAGGAAAGTACAGTATGAAATACGCTCACACGTATCTTAGTTCAGAATTCCGTCCAGGGCGATCAATTACGGAAGAAGAGATTTCTACCCCACACCGCCATGTTCATCCAGCAGAATTAGTTATTGATTTCCAAACTGGCTATTCTAATAAAGCACAGACAGACGAGGCGGCAGAGGATATGGAAAATCATTTGCAAAATGGACCATTCAGTGATTCAGAACAATCTACGGAATGGTGGAGGAAGGAAAAAGTCGGAGAGTTCTTTGATAAAAGCACATTTTCCCTTATCCATCAGCAAATTGCTCCTCATTTAGAACACAGTGAGGAGGAAATGAATGAGGAACCTATGGAAGCTTTTCTTTATAACTTAAAGCTTTTAGGCGATCATCAAGAAATTAACCGACAAGTGTATAGTCACATTCGCAAACAAATAGATAAATTAATTGAAGAACAGGAAACACCAGTGGAGCAGGGATGAAAAATGGCAAAATAAAATAATAAAGGTGGTGATGGAGTGTCCGATGAAGAGCTTATAGAGATATTGTTAAGGTTTTCCGAAGTTTTATCAACGAATAATATCTTCACATCTGGGTTAAGGATTGTAGGGTGGGGAACGATATTATTCTTGAAAATGATTGTTGATGGTTTGGAAGGAATGGTTGATCAGGTCTTAACCTTAACTGACTTCTTTTCGAGCGATCCCGTGACTAACTTTCTCGAAACCATCCAGCCTGTTCTCTATATTCTGCTGGCCATCTCATTGGGAATGATCGGCTTTAGATTAATCTTTAATAAAGAAAAGAATAGATCTGATATTCCAATGAACCTATTTATATCCATCATGACAATTACCCTGTTGTCTTTTGGAATGGGGAAAGTGAATAACTTTACTGGAGATGCAATGGACGTAGCGAAAGTACAAACAGATTCTTTCACCACCTCTGATCGAGTAATGGAAGACCATATTACAGATATTTCTGTTTATGATGAATATGGATGGGTAGACCCAGAAGTAGAAAATCGGCACCATGTTGCTCCTAGTAACATTGATAAAATTTCTATAAATGAGACGATGACTAAGGAATTCGAAAAAGCAAATGGAGATCAACTGACATCTAAAGGGAAAGAAATTTTAATGAATAAGGTAGGATTAGAATCAAATGGCGAAGAAGGGCTTGTTGAGTTAGGAAAAAGTGGTCTGTTTGATTTCCTTCCAGAAAATTATTACAGGTGGCATGTGGATTGGTTTACTGCCATTGTAACCCTTTCCGTTATGGCTTTTACCATGATATTAATATCCATTAAAGTAGCCAAGCTCTGTTTTGAGCTTGGCTTTAATCATATCGTGGCGCTAATTATGGCGTATTCGGATATATCCACGGGCCAGCGATTGAAAGCGATCATTAAGAATATTGGAAGCATTTTTGCTTCTCTTATCATGATTTTCTTAAGTTTACGTGTGTATATGTATTACACAACCTTTATAAATAATAATCTTGAAGGACTTGGGTATTTGATTGCTTTGATTGCAGGAAGTTTGGCCGTCATTGATGGTCCTAATATCGTACAAAAGCTCTTTGGAATTGATGCTGGATTGAAAAACGCCTGGCATGTTGCGATGGGTGGTTACCTAGCTTCTAAAACACTTGGACCCCCCGTGAAGAAAGCTGCAGGAACTATTACAAGTGGTGGTGCATCAGCATTGATGAATACAGGTGCCGGGACAGCTGGAGCAGTCGCTGGTATCTATGGGCGAAAAGGTGAAGGAAAAGCGCAGACAAATGGAAAAAGTGATCCATCCTCTAGTTTCTCTTCAATAGAAGGAAACAGAAGTCGAGGAAACCCGCAAAAGCAAGAGCCAAGTCCAATGACATCCAATAAGAAGAGCCAAAAAGGTTCTTTGGGAGGAAAGGAAATTAGAAGATCTAAGGAAATAAATAGTCCTTCTACTCATGAAAATCAGGGGCTATCACAGCCTTCTTCAGGGAAAGGCTCCTCTATGGCCTTTCTACAAGAAGGTTCCCTAGGAGGATTGGGCGTCCCGTCTTCGAACGACAACTATGAGCAGCCTTTATCTAATAAACCTAAAGAGAAGGCGGATCAAATAACAGCAAGCACCAAAACAGAAATATCAGATGTAAAAGCTCCAGAAAGTACAGATGATATTCCTATGCCAAATCAAAATAGAACAGAGCAGCGAACGATAGGGAATTATATGAAAGATCGCATGGGTGATCGAATCAACAATAATCCTAAGATTCAGAGTGCAAAACGGACGTATAACTTATCACGAAACACTACGGAGAACTGGATAAATAAAATTAAGAAACGCGGGCCTGAATCTTAACTTGGTCCGCGTTTTGTTATGAAGGAGTGTTTTTATTGCAATACAAGATTCCATCAGAAATTGGAAGTGAGTTGAAGATCAACCGTCTATTTTACCTTACAGACTTACTTGTGGTCCTCATCCTGGGCGGTATAGGCTTTACATTCCGGTATGTCGTTCATTCTTCATTCGTTTGGTACTATGCGATCGTTTGGATTTTATTGATGGTTGCTTGGTTGATCCGACCCAAAACGAACCCCAAACTGCGTATGGCCAAAGCATTGTTCTTAGCTGTCACAAGGGACCGTATTGCTTATTGTGCCATCGATAAAAAAGAGAGGGAGGATGGTAAGGATGAGAATCAAATATGAAGAGTTTAATAACGAAGAATATGCCTTCCAACAGTTAAAGGTACTTCTTGAAGAACAGCTTGGACGAGAATTAGCAAAAATAGAAGCACGGAAGATTCGGTGGTTGTCTGGATGGGAGCAAGAAACGGTCGGCGTACTGTTTGGCCTGATTCAAGAAGTAGCAGGAAAGGAAACAAAGCATGATAACCATAAGAATCATATGAGGGAGGACTTTAAATGAAGAAGAATAAAAAAGACCACCCTTTCTTCAAAGAAGATAGTTCCGAAAAAATGGCTCTTTTTGATGAACGAAAAACTACTGAGAGAAATAAGAAGCAGCAAAGGTCGAAAGCTAAAAAGAAAAAAAGAGAGGTAGCCATTCCATCCATAGCTGAGATTCTTCCCATTCAGGACATGACCGAGGAAGGATCCTTTCAATTAAAAGGAGATGGGGGCTATATGGATGTGATGCAACTTCATAGTAAGGACATATATTCGCCATCTACCCAAGAAACTGAATACGACATCATGAAGATGGCCAAGTTCTTTCAATCGTATGCGTCCGATATCAAGATAGTCTCCATGAATTTTCCGGTTAATATGAAAAAGCAGCTCGATGCGATTAATTACAAGATTGCTCAAAACAATGCGCCTCTATATGAGCGCTTTTTAATTAGAAAAAGAGAGGAGCTGCACTTTTTAGAGACCCACCGGACGAACAGAGAGTTTTATTTATATATTTACGCGACTAGTCTTAAACAGCTTGCTGAGTATAGAAACAATTGTCGACGCTATCTTGGTCGAGTCGCTCCGATCATTGAGTTAACCGATGAGAAGAAACTTGATTTGCTCTATAAGCTATACAATCAAAATTCTAAACTAGAAAAGAAGGGATAAGGAATGTTCTCATTTCTAAAAAAGAAAAGTGATGCCGAAGAAACTCAAGAAAAAGGATATAACCCTTTCTTACTGGCCCATATCCAACCACAAGGAGGAATTAAATTTCACGAAACCTTTACCCGAAAAGGAGACGGTTATGAAGTTTGTGTCCATGTCTATTCCTTCCCGAAAAATGTTTCGGACTTTTGGTTAGAGCCTATTTTCAATATGGAGAATGTCATTACTACGATGGATATTGTCTCTGACGATCGTTACAAAGTCCGAGATGGTTTAAACAAAGGGATGGCTGAACAGAGTTCCAGAATGATTAATGAAAAAGATAATGCAGGTATTATTGAAGCGCAAAATAACTACGATGATTTGCGGCAGCTATATAATCAGGTCTCTGAAGAAGGAGAAATCATAAAGCGTGTTCATCTTAGGCATTATGTAAGTGCACCAACAAGAGAAGAGCTGGAAGACAAAGTGAAAGTGGTCTTATCGACGTTACAGGACGAGAATTTTCGAGGATCCATCTTCTTAAACGAACAGGAATTTGAGTGGAAATCAATACTCACGAATTATACAGAACAATCCACTTATCGAAACAAGAGGGAAGGTCATCCGATACCCGCACTAGGGTTAGCAGGTGGCTTTCCTTTTCATTTTACTAGCTTAAACGATCCTTACGGTACATTCTATGGAACGACACTCACCGGAGGAAACGTCGTCTTTGATCTTTTTCATAGAGATCAGCAGCGTAAGAGTTATAACGGAGTCATAGTCGGAGCGATGGGGGCAGGAAAGTCTACGACACTTAAGAAAATTATGCTGGATAATGCGATTAAAGGATATAAGGTCCGGACGTTTGATGTCACAGGAGAATTTGTGGAGTTAACGGAAGCTTTAGGTGGGAAGCAGATTGCTCTCGATGGTTCAGATGGGGTCATCAACCCTTTGCAGGTGTATCGAACGGCAGAGGACGAATATACGTCCTTTACTCAGCATTTATCCAAATTGACGACATTCTATAAATTCTTAGCACCTGAAGCGAATGATAGTGAATTGAAAGAATATGAAAATCTATTAAGAAAGCTCTATGAAAAGCTTGGCTTATGGAAGGACGATACAGACTCAAACATAACTGAACTTACTGTCCATGAGTACCCTATCTTTACAGATTTTCTTGCCTTTGTTGAAGAACAACTCTATGAAAATATCAAAGAAGGGAAGCAAAGGGAGAAGTTGAGTCAGGAAAGGAAACGACGGCTGGAAAGCATTGAATTAAATATACGGAACCTTGTAGAAACCTACGCGCACCTTTTTAATGGAGTATCAACCATTGAACACTTCGATGAGCAACAGGTTGTCACTTTTACACTGAGGGGCCTGTCTCAAATGAGGGCAGAGGTTTTCCAGGCGCAATTGTTTAATGTGCTCAATCTCTTATGGGACTCTATGCTAACGAATGGTTCTCCTCAGTTTGATGCTTATGATCGAGGAGAATTAGCTTTTGAAGACGCTGTAAGATATCTCATATTGATAGATGAAGCTCATCACATTATAAATACAAAAAAGAAAAGCGAGAGTGCTCTTGATTTCCTTACAAAGTTTAGTCGTGAGGCAAGAAAGTATTTTGGCGCCCTCCTTTACGCGAGTCATACAATTCGCGATTTTGTTCCTGAGGGGTCGGATCAAAGTATGGTAGAGGAGATTAAGAAGCTTTTTGAACTGACGCAATACAAGATTATTATGCAGCAGGATAGTAACAACTTAGAGATGATGCAGCAGATATTCATGGGGCAATTAAGCCAAAGTGAATTAAAAGATATCCCTTACCTACAAACAGGAGAGACGATGTTAAGCATCCGTGCTGTTGAAAACATTCGCTTCAAGGTGGAGGTATCGGACGAAGAGTTAGCCTTGTTTGGAGGAGGTGCATAAGGATGCCTTGGTCCATTCTCCTTGGGTTAGTACCTCGGAAAGTATGGTTATGGTTGATTGGTATTCTGGTAGCTCTTTTCCTTCTACAAATGCTCTTGTATGCTTCCGTCATTACAGGGCTAATTGGTTATCAAAAGTCTTCCTCCAGTGAGAATGTGAGGTCCATTGATGTAGTAAATGGAACAGCACAAGTTTCAGTTGCATTAGAAGAGTACCGGCCTCTGTTTGAAGAATATGCCGAAAAGTATGGGGTGTCCAAGTATGTGGAGCTTCTCCTCGCCAAAACGATGCAGGAATCTGGAGGACGTCTTGATGATGTGATGCAAGCAAGTGAATCTATTGGTCTACCACCAAACACGATTGAGGATCCTGAAAGAAGTATTAATATTGGTATCCGATACTTCTCGGAGATGCTAGATAAAGCAGGAGGAGATATTAAGCTAACACTCCAAGCTTACAACTTCGGTGGAGGGTTCATTGATTACGCAAACGAACACAACAATGGAGAATACAGCAAAGAGTTAGCGATCAAATACTCAAGAATGAAATACCAGGAATTGAAGCATACAGGCATGTATTCATGCATTAGACCTGAGTCGGCAGAAACTGGAGCGTGTTATGGAGATATTGGCTATGTCGAGGCCGTTTTAAGTCACCTTAAAGGCGGAGTTATTGAAGCAGATTTACAACCAACGGGTGACTGGGTTATGCCCATAGCAGGAGCTCTTACACAGACATCCGATTACGGCATGCGCCCTGATCCTTTTGATGGAACACCGGATATGCATAGAGGTATAGACTTTGCTTGTACGAACGCTGTAACGCCTATTCAAAGCGTAGATAACGGTCAAGTTGTTGAGGTGGAAAGAAGTAACTCTGGTTATGGAAATAACGTGCTTATAAAACATAAAGAGGGGCTTTATAGTCACTACGCTCATCTGTATGCGATAAGTGTACAAAATGGAGAGATGATCAAAAAAGGATCAAAAGTAGGCAAGTGTGGTTCGACAGGAAACTCTACAGGGCCACACCTCCACTTCGAAGTCATGACCAAAAACCAGTATCGTTCGGACGTAGATCCTGCCCCTTACCTTGGGCTTTAAGAAAGGAGAACTTGGATGAATAGACGTGTTCTTTTTGGCATGTTTGTGGCTCTGTTAATCGTACTCACATCGGTTAATATATATGCTGCACGCACAGCATCGAGTGACGATCTACAGGAAAACTTGCATCAATTGGAAGTGAAAAACGAAAAGATTATGGAAGAAAAAACTGAATTAGAGATGACGTTAAAAAAACAGGAACCTGCTGACATTCAAGCGAGATATGACGCTTTATTGAAGCAGGTTTCTACGTTTATAGAGATTGCTTTTAAACGGGATAAAGAGACCTATCAAGAAATGGAAAAAGAAGCACATAAGGTGATGAGCAAAGATTTAGCTGCAACCTTCTTCCCTACGGATACCTATAAAGGAGACAGGGAAACGGAGGTGGATGAAGTAGAAATATTCATCAAAACAGGTGATCTAACAAACAATCAAGCTAGCGTATTAGTTAAGTTTAGACACACGCTCTATGCTTTGCAGAGCGATCAAAAACAGGTTTCTCCCGTGTTTCTCAATATAAAAGTTCATAGGGAAGAAGGACAGTGGAAAATCACAGATTTTCAAGACGTAGAAGAGGAGGGATATTCATGAAAAAACAAACGAAACACATCACGGAAGGAACTTCAAAAAAATATCTTATTGGATTAAGCGTCATGGCTATGGCGCTTCTTTTTTTCTTGTTTTCTGGTTTTTTATTTGGTGATGAAGAGCAGAGTGAAGTTCAACAAACGCCTGTCAATGAACCTCTGAACTTACAAGGCTCAGGCGAACTGACAATTAAGGACTGGGTTTATAATCCAACGAAAAAGCTGATGGTTGTCACCATAAATATCAATAAATCAACAGCTTTATTAGATGAACCGTTGAGCTTTACGGCTCAGGAAAAAGAGCATCCCAAACGCGACCTTCCAACGCACGTAGAGTACAACGATGAAAGCAGATATGTCATTAGTATCCAGAAGGTAAGTCCTTCCTTTGATGTCATGGCCTTAGATGTTAATCAGGAAGAAACCAATAGGCTATTTACGGAAAAGGATGATCAAAATTCCCTGAAAGGGGGTGAGGAAAAGAAAGAGCTGGCACGTATTTATACAGATCAATTCAAAGTGAAAATGGACAAACAATTAAACATTTTAACGGAGCAGGAATATGAAGTTGCTGCTGTATCTGAAGAGATCGAAGAGGCGAAAGAAACAATGAAAGAGAAAAAGGAAAGTATACAAATAATAAATGAACGAATCAAAGAAATTGATCAAAAAATCGTTGAATTAGAATCAGAGCTTATTTACGAAACGGAGGAAGAGAAAAGGCAGACAGAGGCTAGAATTAATCACCTAGAAAGTGAAAAAGATCAAATCAATCAAGAGGCAGCTGAACATGAACTAACTATCCAAACCATCGTTGAGAAGATTGAGATGTTGGAAGAAAAACGGGAGATGATTTCGAACTAAAAAGGGGCGTGGGTGGTGATAACGGTCAAAACAAGATCCACACATCTCCTGTGCAGGGACAACACATCACGGTGAATACACGAATGAACGTTCCTATTTTAGCCGCACAGCGACCGCACATCTGAAGAAATTCTTGTTCCCTCGTTTTGCCCGGCTCTGCCGGGATTCACACGCCAAGTGGGAACAAAAACCCCTTATGCTCTTCTCTTTATTTACTACTATTAGTGTCTTTATCAAAAGGAGTGATGGTAATGGAAGTAAGAGTCCGTTATATGGATCCGAAAACTGTTCAACGAATTGACGAACTTGCGGAAGAAAAAGGTTTAAGTCGGCAAGAGTTTTTACATGCTCAGTTGCATCAGTTGGCTGTCTTTCAGGAAGAAAATAATCGGGAACAAAGACTGCAGCAGTTAGTCGATCGAAACATCCAAACGATGGCCCATTGTTATACAGCAATTCGAGAAATGAATGAGTTCTTACATTTTGATGAACCAGGTGAGGACGTATGAATGAAACTGTTACTCCGGGAGTAGTCTTAAAAACAAAATTTGTGACAGCCAATAAAAAAGGATTCAAAGATTATGTACAGTACGTTGATCGTGAAGAAGCAAAGGGAAAAGGGGAAGCTCATCGGTCCATGTTTAGTTTATATAATCACTATATGGACGATCCGGATAAAACATCTGCCTTGTTTACTCAGCAGTCGGATCGTTTATCGGTGGAAGGAAAACAGGGCATTAAATCATTGTTTGAACAGGCTCAAAAGAAGAATAGTATCATGTGGCAAGATGTTATTACATTTGATAATGATTGGCTTCAAAATCGAGGCGTTTATGATTCAAAAAAGCACACCTTAGATGAAGATGCTTTGAAGCAAGTGACACGAAAATCTATGCAGGCCATGATGAAAAAAGAAGGGTTGCAAGAAAGCGCTATCTGGTCGGCGGCCATCCACTATAACACCGATAACATTCATATTCATGTAGCTACGGTCGAACCGAACCCGACTCGTGATCGTGGAAAGCGAAAACCGAAAACTTTAGACGCGATGAAAAGTGAAGTGGTCAATGGATTGTTAGATCGAACGCAAGAACGAAATCAAATAAACGCTTTGATCCGTGAGCACATAGTGAATACAAAGAAAGAGAATAGCAGCATGAAATGGAGCAATAGAGAGATGAAACCATTGTTCCTCGAAGTGTATAATCACTTGCCTAAAGATAAGCGACAATGGCACTATGGCTATCAAACGTTGAATCCTATTCGACCAAAGATTGATGAACTAACGACCAGATATTTAGATAAGTATCATGCCAAAGATATGAAGCAGCTGCATGATAAATTGAATCAAGAAGTCCACGAATTAAAACGGGCCTATGGGGATGGACCGAAGGATAAAAAACGCTATCAGCATTACAAACAAAACAAGTTGGATGATCTCTATAAACGGATGGGCAATGCATTCTTACAAGAAATGAAACGGTACGATCACCAGCAGTATCCTAGAAAAACTACCAATACAAATAGCCCTTATAAGTCCATGCCTTCAGGTATTCATTTGCAACGTTCCCTAAGAAGCATTCAACGCTCAATGGGACAAACCTATGATCAGTTTATCAATGACTTGGATCATCAAAAGTTGGAACGAGAAATCGAAAGGGAAAGGTAGGGGTACATGAATGAGAAGGCGGCAAAATATCACGCTTCATGAAGAGACGATATCGTTAATCAAAGAGTATCAGGAACAGCATCATATTCGTTATCCTGGTGAAGCTTTAGACCGAATGATTGAGGAATGGGAAGCTCAGCAAGCGAAGGACCATTCCCAAGAATACCTCCTAAGTTTAATGGCCCAACGCTTTCAAGAAGTGTTTTCAGAAGAGATGAAACGGCTGCGTTTAGCGGCCAATCGTAGTGATAAAAATACGCAGGTGCTTCTCGAATTAATGAATGGTTTTGCGATGGATCAAAACTTAGAAAGCTGTGTTACGACACCGATTTTCGAGAGCCAAGCGATGAAAGACGCGAGACAAGCAGTAGAAGAAAGAATCAGTCATCAGCGTCAAAAAAGAATAAGTGCAACATAGACACAATCAGCATCAAAAATAGTATTCTTGAGGAATTATCAATAAAGGAGATGAACGGATGTTCTTGTTTAACAGCAATTATGAGGTAGGCGTATTCAAGCGTTTAAGCGATAATAACGAGCTTATAATGGAAGTGGGCCAAGAGGAATATAGCCTAACATTGAATGATGAAGAAATGGTCGATCTTGAACAGCATTTAATGACTCAAGAAAACTTGCTTATTCCGTTTAATAAATCAACCAAGGAACTAATTCTGGATACCCAACCAAACTACGATGAAGAGGAAATGGAAGAGCTTATGAACATCAGTGATGGAGCTGAATATCATGGCGAAGACTAAACGACCTTATAAAAAGAAAACGCCTGAACAGGTGAAAGAAGAGATCAACCATTTGACGGAAGGCATGGAGCAGAGCATTGCCAATCATTTTCATTCTCCTGAACAAATGAAAGAGTATCTGGACTTTATGGGGAAGTTCCATCGATACTCCCCGCGCAATACAGCGTTAATTGATTCGCAGTTTCCTGGGGCTGAAGCTGTAGGTTCCTACGCATTCTGGAAAGAAAAAGGAATTCCAGTAAACAAAGGAGAGAAAAGTTTAAAGATTCTTGTACCTAATCGATTAGGTCAGCAATTTAAGAATGAAGAGGGCGAATGGAAACCTTTAAAGTATGCGACGAAAAAAGAAAAGCAGTTAGTTAAAGACGGTCAACTCGACAAACGAGATGGCCGTCTTGTTTATTCTACAGGAAGTGTGTTTGATATCTCTCAAACATCAGCCACTCAAAAAGATGTACCCCAGATCTTTCCTAACAAATGGATTGATGGTCAGGTTGAAAACTACAGTCAGCTTCGAAGAGGGATGGAGGATATAGCTGAGAAAAATAACATACGAATTGTAGAGCCTTATGAAGAGTTAGGGGCAGCCAAAGGAGTGAGTTATACCGGACGAGGAGAAGTAGCTCTTAATCCACGTAATTCGGAGCGTCAGGACACAAAGACGCTGTTACATGAACTAACTCATGCCAAGCTTCATACAGAAGAAAACATTAATAACTATACCAAGCCGGAGAAAGAGCTTCAGGCGGAAATGACTGCTTATACCGTTGCTTCTTATTTCAACATCGATACCAGTGACTACTCACTAGATTATCTGCATCACTGGACCAAGGACCATAAATTTAAAGACCATGAAAAGCTATTACAAGAGGTTCAGTCAACAGCTAAAGAATTCATTATGACCATGGAAGAATCAATGGAACAAGAGAAGGAAGGGGAGAAAAGTATGGATGCTAAAGAACAAAATCATGAAGTAGAAGAGGAAAAACAAGAAAGGGAGAAGTTACCTTCAGAAAAACTTCGGGATATGTACAGAAGCCAAGTGAGTAAGTCTGAGAGGGATAGTGGACCATTTGGTAAGGAAGAAAAGCCAGAAGAGGAGTATTCCCACCAAGACTTCAAAGACGCTTATAAGAAGGAGCTCATGAATTTTATTGAACCAACCGTCGGAAAAGAATTAGATAAAGAACAAAACGCTGACCGACAAGAACGGTTAAACCAGATGCTTGCTTTTCAAGAGACTCATAGTAAAGAAGAGGTGTATCAACTCAAAAAGGAATCTCTTCAAGAATTGAAAGAACTGCCATTAACAGATCGCGGAGTGCAGCGACTATCGCAAATTGAAAGTAAGTTGGATCGAGAGTTCCAAGAAGAGAAAGAAAAAGAAAGCACCACTTCGGAGATGAAGAATGGAAAAGGTAATAAGGAGACTTTACAGCAGAGGGAAAGGCAAAAAGAAAAGATAGGAATTGAACGCTAGGCAGGGAGATTTCTCCCTGTCTTTTTTATATCTAAATTTAGAGAGGAGGAAGTGCTGCATGGCCAAACATGTAAGCGCGGACCAAGTGGAAGTTGCTCGTAACGTGGATCTCATAGACTATCTTGAGCGTAAAGGAGAGCCATTGAAGAAAGAGGGAAGATACTACCGACATCAAGTGCATGATAGCTTAGTAATTAAAGACCAATTGTATGCTTGGAACTCTAGAGACGAAAAAGGGGCTGGAGTCATTAACTTCGCTAAAATGTTTTATGGCATGAGCTTTCCAGAGGCGGTATTAGATTTAAATGAGCAAGGTTATAAAGTGAAAGACAATGTCCAAGAGCAAAAGCCTAAAGAGCCTTATCAATACCCTTCTCATTATGAAGTGAACGATAGGAAAAAAGCTAAAGATTATCTTATACATGAAAGGAAGATTCATCCCAAGATTGTTAATTGGCTTGATAATAAAGATTTAATCGCGCAGGACAAGTTGGGCAATGTGGTTTTCAAGTGGAGCCAGCAGGGAGAGATCGTAGGGGCAGATCGACAAGGGACTTCTCCAATGAAAGATGGACGAATGTTTAAAGGGATTGATAGGAACAGCCATGGATCTGCTGGCTTTACTGTAGATATTGGTCAGCCAAAGTCCATTTACCTTTTTGAAAGTCCTATTGATGCACTTTCTTATTGGAGCATTAAGAAAGAAAAGCTGCAGAACAGTCGGTTAGTTTCTATGTCCGGGCTTAAGCGTCAGACTATGATTGATGAAATCAAACGAATGGGGAAAGAAGGTCATAAGGTAAAGCAGATAACTTTTTGTACGGATAACGATAAGGCGGGGAGGGAGTTTGCTATAAAATATAATAGATTGATGACTGGTGGGTTAACTACTATCCATCTACCTAAAGGAAAGGATTGGAATGAACATCTAAAATTAAATATAGCTAGTCCAAGGGGTTTTATTTATAACAGATCTTAGATATAGTTCGGTAGTTAGTTATGAATCTGTGCGACCATTAGTAATGGGTGAGTATTTTGTTCTTTTCGATTAAGGATAGTATGGAAATAAAATGTTATAATTAAACGATGTGAATCATTGAAAACCTGCCTAAATCTTCATGGTAGGTTTTTCTTATTCCCTGTAGGTTATTTTCTTACAGGCAAAGCATCAGATAGGAGTAGAGATAATATGGCTAACCAGTATAATCTACAGCCGATTATACCCGAAAACGCAAAAGGTATTATAGAAAAGTTCTATCAAGAATTAAAAAACACCAGTCTGCCGGAAGTAATTGAGGAGACTGTTAATAAAATTATTTCCAGCCAAGAGTTTTATATTTTATCAGAAGAAGATAAACAGTCTGTTAAGTTATTCTTTTATGTAATTATTGATACTATTAAACAAGGCTGGGAGTTCAAATTTAATGGAGAGTTTTTAGAGGCAGTCCCTCCAGATCAAATAGACAGAAAAAAAGCTGATTTACCAGAAATTAAAAAAAGAATCAGAAAGGGTTTAGAAGAGGCTAAAAACGAACAGATCAGAGAACCTTCTATTAAAAAGTTTATACTGAGCCTTGAAAGACCTCGTTGGTACAAGGGAAAGCAAGTCAGTGTGTTAGATCATTTTCTCGACCCAACAGCTTTCTATAATGATATAAACAGAAGGTTAAATGCCCCGACAAATATTAGAGAAGATCTTTTATATGATTCAATCGAACCTTATATTCAATTAGCTAATGATGAAAAAGATAAATTTACTAATTTAAAACTGAAGGATATATGGAGATATGCACGATATAGTTGGTCTCTCCCATTAAGTTCTCAGCCAGGGAGACAAATGCTTTATCTAATTCGTGATGCATCTAGAGAATACCATCCAATTATTGGAATAGGCGCTCTGGGGAGCAGTATTGCACAAATTAGTTGCAGAGATAACGAGATAGGCTGGTCTATTGATTCCTTGGAAAAAAGTAATGATATAAGTGAAAGGTTAGTTGCGTTGGAGGAAGGTATAGAGTCCGGTATTAAGGATATTTATCATACTGATTTGCTGGAGATGGATGAGGTTGAGAATCCAACTCTAGAGACTTTGGAGAAGTTAAAAAATAAAATAAACGAATTAACAAGTGCATCATCTACTGGTAAGTTAAACACAAAATCATTTAAAAATGATGCTATGAAGCCTGAATACAAGATGAAGAGAGCAAATGATTTAGAAGAACTAATACATGCTAGACTAATGTTTAAAAAAGCAAGTCAGTGCACAAAAAACGCTCAAGAAAAATATGAATGGCTCATGAAAAGTAAGGATGGTAAACGTGCATTAAAGAATTCAATTAGGAATGTCAAAAAGATTCACATGGGCTCATCAATAATGGATATAACTACATGTGGAGCAGTACCTCCTTTTAATGAAGTATTAGGAGGAAAATTAGTATCACTGTTAATGACAAGTCCAAAGGTAATAAATGATTATTATGAAAAGTACAAAGAAGCAGTAAGTGAAATTGCTAGTAGGAAAAAAGGTGAAAAGGTGGTAAAACCGGCTAAACTAGCAATGTTAGCTACTACTAGTCTCTACTATACTGGAAGCAGTCAGTATAATCGAATAAAGTACCAAACTAGTAATGGAAAACTTTCTTTCACTAAGGTAGGAAGAACAAGAGGTTTTGGATCAGTTCACTTATCTTCTAGAACATATCGGACACTTCAGGATTTATTAAATTCCCACCCTAGTCTAGGACCTGAAAGTTCAGCCTTTTCTGCAGGAGTTAATTACAAAATGAGGTCAATATCCTCAGGTTTAGGACACTTAGGATTGAGGAAACTTCAACAGCACGAAAATCCGAGGTTAGTGTACCTGGCACCTTTATTGAATAATTGGCGGGAGTATTTAACTGGAGTAGATAATGAGCCTGATTATATTTATGATATGGCGAACCCAATAGATGAAACAAAAGACCTAATTAGGTATTGGAAAAAAAGATGGTATGTTGGTAGAATTAAAAAAAGGGAAATTATTCAAAGGCTTAAATCTAAAAATACGCTGAAAATAAGTGATTTTTTCCAAGTGGAAGTAGAGGACAATAATAATAAGGAAGAAAGTGTTTTTCAGCAGTTAGATTTATTTGGGGGAGAAAATATGACGGACCAACAACCATTATCTTGGGAAACCCTGGCTGAACTGAAGGATCAGAGGGCCAGTTTTGCAGAAAAGCTAAAACCGAATGAATTAAAAACATTACACATTCAAACTAAGCTCGATACAGGACTCTTAGGCCTATTAAATCAGAACAAAAGAGTCTATTTAGTAGGAAGTCCAGGAGATGGAAAAACACATGTTATCAAAAGGTATCAAGAATCTTTTCCGGAAGGAACTTTTTATCATATGGATGCTAGTGCTGTGGAAGAGGCCACACTAGTTGAAAATTTGGAAAATGCTATTCAAAATAACCTACCAGCAGTAATAGCGATTAATGAAGGTCCTCTTAGAAAGATTCTTAACAAGTTACCTGAAGAGGAGTCTGGTCTGTTAAGAGAACAATTAGATCGACCATTACTTTATGGTAATGAAAATGAAAATACCTACGACGCTCTTGTAATAAACTTAGGCTTAAGGCAGGTATTATCCAGGCCTTTACTAGAAGAGGCCTTAAACACAGTACTAAAAAAAGTTAATTATGAAGAAGCTCCTGAAAAAGTTAGAAAAAATGTTTCTATGTTACAACGACCACGTGTGAAAGAAAGATTAATAAAGCTATTAGGCTTTTTAACTAAAAGCGGCAATCATATTACAATGCATCAACTTTTAGGGTTTTTGTCTTATATTATTACAAATGGGGTTACTAAATCAGAGTATTCACATGAAATATTAGATTATTACGATGCAGTTTTCGATTCGAGAAATCCACTCTTCGAATTACTGGAGAGATTTGACCCCGTGAAAATAACCCACCCTCTGGTAGATATGATGCTCCATGATGGGAAAGTTGACGTAGAATGGTTAGACGAAACATCTAGGCCGATTACATTTGAGTCAAATAAATTTCATCAACTAAAAAGAAGGTATTATTTTGAAGCGGAGAATGGAGATGATTTACTTAATCTACTCCCAGAAGACTACCAAAATTTTTATGATTTACTTGAAGGCTCTTCTGGAAAGAAAAGAGCTAAAAAGAGAATTGTAGAAGCTTTATCTAGTTATTTTGGCCAACAAGCAGATGAGGATAAATTACAGGTGTGGACAGGCTTAAAGTATGAATCCAAAAGAGATCCATCTGTATTTATTTCTAGTCAAACAATAAGTTTAGAACAAATAGAAATTTATGTTCCCAAGCCTAGAACTCAACTTGAAAACCTAATAGAATTCGAACCGTCAACTATAAGATTATTAGTGAAGCCAAAAGAAGAAAATCAAAAAATTGTAGGGCTAGATATTGATTTAGAACTCTGGCTTTCACTGATGAAAATTAAAAGAGGGATATCCAACCTTTATCAGGATCCAGTAATTGTTAGAAGGCTTACATCATTTATGTCACAACTCTCTTCTCAGATTGTCAGCGAATATGGAAAAGACGCAACAATAAATGTTCAAGATACAGAATCAGGGGCAAAATATGAAATCACTGTATCCTATGAACAAGGAAAGAAAGGAAAATATTACTGGTGAAGAATTTTTATGATTTTATAACGCATATTAGCAAGAAGGTGTGGGGATTTAATCTTAATCGTAACGTTAGACCGGTGCATTTTGCTAATGGATTTTACAGGAGTGTATGTGGCCAAACTAATAATATGGAATTATTAAAAAAGGCTACTACCGGTTATAGTAGAGGAAGATCTAAGGTAACTAATAAACAATTTCTAGCAGATATTAGAAATACTTACATTGTAGATGAAGACGACGATCAAGACCTGTTAGAGAAAGTAGGAGAATTGAGGTCGGCGTTGGAGTTACTGCTAAATCAAGATAAAGCTTTTTTTGATGGAAGTTTCTCCTCTGCTACACTTTCGCATTATCTTCTAGCTTCCTCGGACCCATCAGACAGTGGAACTGGAAAATTCATGGCAGAGGTATTGGCAAATGATGAGAGTAAGGATGTCATAAAAATACTTAGAGAAGTATTACAGGATGAAAATGATAATATCTACCTGTTGGCTAGTCCTTTGCTTTCGACAAAAGACATGGGTGCCGAATTATTCACAAGTGAATCTATTAAAGAAATTATAGAAGATTCGCCTCACCTACAATCTGCACAAGATGCTTTTATTAATCTTTCACGCTATAGGCACACTTTAGAAAAAACAGTCTTTTTACAAAGGGTTGTTACTTTAGGCTGCTTTTCAATCTATTTACATTTAACTAACAAGAAAGACGAATCTAACGAGAATGCATTTTCCCCGATATTTTTAGCTGCACCAGAACCAACACGAGAAATAAGAGAGGTAAGTAGGGCGTCCTTCGCTAGAGGAAGACAAAGAATAGAGATTGGCTATGAAGAAGGACTAAAGAAAGAGATCGAAAAAGAATGGGGAACGGAATTATCTAAGGAAGATTATATTAAAATAATAAAATCACTTCTCCCTGAGCTAGATAACAACCCATCATCAATAAACCAAGATGTACAAATATGGAATAGGTTTATAGAAGATTTTGAGGGTAATCTATTAGGAACAAGTAATGCCAGTGAAGCCTTTACAAAGGCCTTTGTAAGAACTTCTTTTTCATTCTTCAATAAAGCTAAATCTAATAAAGAAAATCCCGAAAAAGTCAGTGCCTCAATAGGAAGAAATATTGGCTTAGTATACCCTAGAGAGGGTGGGCCTGGCGACAAATATTATTTGCCTGGCCCTCGATTCTTAGACACATTAGTTTTTTCATTATTGGACCCTAATGAAGAAATATCTATTGAGGACTTTTGGGATAGAGCATGGGAGAAATTTGGAATAATTACAGGCGCCAGGGGAACTAAAGATATCAAACGGCTAGCATCATGGGGTATTAGGCAGGTCTCTCCTAAAGAAGCTTCAAAAAATGCTCGAAAGATAACATATGAACTAATTAGAATGGGATATGTTACCGAATATGCTGATGATATTGCAATGATACGTGGTGGAGGAGTTATTAATGAATAGTAATGCTTTAATTCTATCTGCAATGAACGACTTAATAAAAATTAAAATGGGTAAGGGTGCCTATGGCCTTGTAATTTTAGGACTTCCTGAATTGCCACTTAAAGAATTGCTTTCATCTCTTAATAATCCTGAGAATACTTATGTTAGTTTAATAGGACTTACCAATGAAGAGTCAGGTATTCGGACTTGGGCTAATAATAATGGATGGGATGAAGGTAAAGTAGGGTTTAGTTCCACACACGCTGTAGATGTTAGGAACGAAGCGCCGGACAATGCCGCTAAATTAGCTTTTGTTTGGGAGGAGGAAGATAGACTCCACTCATTAATAGAAAGAGGATATCAATACATTGGTCCAACAGAAATAACTAAGCAGATTTGTGAATTAGGTGTTAGAAATGCTGAAAATGAGCCTCAGAAAAATTTATGGAGGGCATTAGGATCGGAAACTGTTGCAGGTTTTATTACGCTTGATGGAATAATTAAATACTATCTGAGTCTATTTCCATCTTTAGAGGGACAAAATTCTCAAGGAGTCGGCATTGAAGCAATAAATAAACCTAGGAAAAATTTAGTTTTATTAAGTTTGTTACCAGACAATGAATTATTGACAGGAAAATACATTGATACCAAGCCTATTATTAATAGATTAGTTAGCAATGCCGGAATGGTGGAACAAATCCAACGGGCTGATGAAGAGGACCGACAGGATGCATTGAAAACAATCAAATTGAATTCAGAAGACCTTGAAATGAAAACTAAGCTGCAAAAAAGCTATAACGCGTATTTACGCCTGACAAGAAGTGATTACAGCGCTTTGTCTGACATGGAACTTAAAGACGCCTATATTCTCTTGTCGGGTAAGAAGTTAAGTAATTCAAATAACGAAAATGGTGAATCACCTCTTCCTGGTGGGGATGTCGGTCTTCCCGGTGGCGGGGAGGAATCTCCAGGTGGAGGAGAAGGTTTCCCTGGTGGCGGGGAGGAATCTCCAGGTGGAGGAGAAGGTTTCCCTGGTGGCGGGGAGGAATCTCCAGGTGGAGGAGAAGGTTTTCCCGGTGGCGGGGAGGAATCCCCAGGTGGAGACGAAGACTTCCGTGGTGGGTCTACTACAGGTGGAGCAGGTAGGCCTAGTAAAAGAATAGAGTCCTTCGATGACTTACCCACAGCAGCAGTCAAGTTGATAAGTGAGGGAGAAAGAACTGTTCTTAAAGAATTAGTGAGTCAAGCAATAGAACTAATTAGAGCAGGTAAGTTTGATAAGAATCTATTAAGTGTTAATCATGAAAGACTTATTATACAGGTTTACTTTAACCCTAATGAAATTGCTGTTTCAATAAATGGTAATTTCACCTCAAATGGACGTATGGGCGGTAAGGTACAAGCAGAAGATACTGATTTAGAAGTGATAATTGATAATTTTGGAAGGTTTAAAGATAAATCTGAATTTCTAGATGATGTTAGGATTAGGACCTTATTAGAGTTTATGACTAAAGCTAAACAATTGATACCTGATTTCGACGGTGATAATTTATTAAGCCACTACATTGAAGCGCGGTCAAAACTTCTTAATTATAGTGATCTATTATCAACTGCTCCTTTAGCTTGTTTATTATCCAACGAGGAGACAAGGAAATTCGCTGTAGAGAGTATTAAAGCCTATGAAGCATTGTTAGAACACCTGGATGAGCATTATCCAAAGCTACACAGAGAGAGTCCAGAGGGCGCGGAATATATATATAAGGAAATCTTAGAAATAGATACTATAAAAATTCATTCGAATGATGATATTTCAATATTATTAACGTCTCTTAATCCGTTAGTGATATGGAAATACGTAGAGATTTCTGAATTAGTTTTAAAAGAAGACGAAAGCCTTCAATCTGATGATACAGAGCTATTGTCCCAGGAACTAAGGAATTTACCAGAGCCCTTATTAGCTGTGTATGCTCCAGGGAATAGTGAGCAATTTGAGAAATTAGGATTTTCCATGAGGATAGGGTCTCTCCCCTTATATCGATCGATAAGCGTAGAGATATCTGATTTAAGTCAAAAAAGTATTGAAACAGCAGCAATTAAATTGGGAAGCTTATATTTTCCTATTAAGGAGAATCTTCGGTTACTCATAGTAGATCCCATATCCACCGCTCAAGCCTCAAGGGCTATCAGAAAACTGATAAATAATAATGAATTTAAAAAAGCTACGTTAATAGTGGCTAAAACAGGAAAACGAAAAGAGGGTACTGAATTACCTTTTGACCCAGTTTTAAAGGAACTTGCTTTTGAAAATAAAGTCGATATAGAAGTATTGAGAATTAAAAATTCTGATCAATTGCACAAATATCTTTCAAAAAAGCCTGTACATCTAATAGGAATTTCGGGAGAAAAAACAAAGAATGTTAGTTTGATTGAGAGCGAAGGAACAAAACTTCATCCTTTGAGCGTGCCACATAAAATTCACCCAGATCCTTTGATGGGGACGATTACTCTTAAGCCTAGAAGTTTGAAGAGTAGCGAAAACGGTATTAATCACCCATTTAGTATTTATCATAAGATAGTATCTGAGGTTACTGGTAATTATCATTCGGAGTTTAGTATGCAAGAAGCAAGAAAGGCTCCTCTTGAAGAAATTAATAGTTTGCTGCCATTTTCCCAATTTTTAATAACAATAGGACAAATTCCAGAAGTGATGGGAGCAACCGACTTGTTAAGGTTGACCCAAAATGTAGATATTGCTGGGGACACTGTTTATACTTCCCATAAAGATAGTATAATTAGCAGGTTGAGTAAGCACCTAAGGAAATTCAATTATAGACCCACTCAAGATGGAATAATGACATTGTTAAGAAGACTACAAGTAGTTGGAGGAGAAGGTATTTTTTCCACTATTACAGAAAAAGGCGAAAATGGCTTGTCAGAAACAGGGGTTAAAGGCTTTCTTGGCTTAGCTGTAGCGCTTAATTGGTACGTAAATCATTCTTTAGATGAAAGAAGTGTAGTAATCAGTCTAGATAGTTATCTAGCAAAAAGATGGTTAAATAAAAGGAAAGATAACAAAAGAAGTGACTTTCTAGGAATCCGTCAATTAAATGATGGCAGTTATTCGATAGATATTTTAGAAGTGAAAAGCTATGAATCGACTACCGATGCAGATGTCTTAAATAGTCATGCTGCAGATCAATTAAGGTCAATTGCAAGACTTATAGATAATATGGTAAAGAACCAAGGTGATCTTTTTACTGATAGAAGAAGAGAGTTATTAAGGGTACAAATATATCGGGAAGCATTACAGTTAGAAACTAACCATGATGCACAATGGATAAGGGCATTAAATTCCATTATTGATGGTTCAAAAAAGGTATCCATTAATTTGATTTTGTTAGAAGTGGCCTTCGATAAAAACATCAATATGACTGATGAAATTTTTACACCAGACATAGAAGTGGAGAATCAAGAAGAGTTGGGCAGTACTTCTATAAGAAGGGTGAGATTTGGTGAAGAAGATATTCAGAAATATCTAGAGGATTATGTTGAAAAAGTCCCTGAAACTACAGCAGAAAACACATCCACTGAAGAAAATAATGCTGAAGTTGAAGACGATTTTAGTAATGAAGAAGAATACTATAATGATGATATTGAAGTAGACCATCAAGACCATCAAGATCATCAAGATCATCTTGGATCCTCAGATGAGGATAATACTAAATCTGATATAAAAAATACACCGGAACTAATACCAGATAATGAAGAAGGAAAAATGAAATCTGAAGTAAAGTTTTTATTGGGTAAACAGGTAGGATGGGATAAGCAGGTGTTCTGGGATCATAGACGAAATATACCTAATCCACTTGCTAACCACAATATCGTAATTACAGGAGATCCAGGAAAAGGAAAAACTCAAACTATTAAAGGGTTAATACATGAAATAAGAACAAATAACATTCCTCTCTTAATATTTGATTTTAAAGATGATTATATTGATTACGATTTTCTTGAAAACGAGTCAGTGCAAAAATTTGATGTAATGGCCGAGGGTTTACCTTTTAATCCACTAACCCCTTCAATTGACCCTATAGAGAAAAAATTTACTGCACTTAGTCATATTGTTCAACTTGTAGCAATTATAAAAAGGGTATATGGTTTAGGTCCCCAACAGGCTACTAGTCTAAGAAATGCTATTGTTGAAGCTTTCAAGAGAAAAGGAATACAGCCTAATGTACCTACTAAGGAGTCTGCTGTAAGTGGCTTTCCTACATTTCAAGAGGTCGAGGAAATCCTATATGAAGATGAAAGGAAGAATGCTACTCTAATTGGTCGATTAGATTTACTATTTCAAATAGGGATTTTTCCAGATAAGCCTAAAATTGACTTTGATCAATTAATGAAAGGTAGTTATTCGTTAAGGTTATCAACTCTGCCAGATCCAGACAATGAAATTAAGGCGGCGGTGGCAGAAATAATTATACTAGCACTGCATAATTACTTGATTTCAAAGGAACACCCTAGAAAGTTAACAAGAGCAATTGTTTTAGATGAGGCTCACCGTGTCAGTAAATCTAGTGCGCTATTAGGATTAATGAGGGAAGGAAGAGCATTTGGAGTGGGTATGCTAATAGCTACTCAGTTTCCAACTGATATTCCACAAGATATATATGGTTGTACGGAAACTAAATTATTTTTAGGGAATGACGATTATAGTCATGCAGAGGCATCCGCCAAGAAACTTGAGGGTAGTTCTTCTAGAAGCAATGTTACTGCTTTAGCTGATCAAATTCGTAGTATGCAACAGTTTAGAGCGGTATTAAGGAATTCACAGAATCCCAATGTGTTCGTGGATTTACTACCGTATTATAAGAGGTAATAGAATATTTATTATGATTAAAGCCCTACCTATATGGTTAGGGCTTTAATCTTAAAGGTGGAGGAGTTATGTATATAAAAACCACAAGAGGAAGGTTTTTATCTGAATGTAAAAATAGGTTCCTATGTAAAGTGAAAGTGCAGGAGGAGGAGGTAGAGTGTTATGTACCTAGTTCTTCGAGGTTACAAAATTATCTTACGTTAGATGAGTGTGAGGTGTTATTAACAGCTAATAAATCACCTAAGGCTAGAACAAAGTATGCACTGTTTGCGGTAATACATGAGGGGCAGTTTATTATTTTAAACTTAAATAAAGTGAATTATATTATTGAGAACCTAATCCATGCTAGTATGTTATATTCTGAGCATGAATATGCAATATATAGAGAAAAACTTTTGGATAATAACTATAAATCTGACCTTTATCTAATAAGTGAAAAAACTAATTCAGATATAATTATTGAAGCAAAAGGTATTATCTCAGATGAAGAAAATACCGTTTTCCCTCAAGTGAATTCTGAACGTTCCTTGGAACAGCTATATAAAATTCGTGATTTATTAAAAAGAGGGAGAGAAGTACATTATTTTTTAGTTTCATTAAGCCCTGTCATAAAAAGAGTGAATTTTGAAGAAGATTCTAAGTACACAAAATTATTAAGAGAGTGTGTTGATGAAGGATTGAAATTAAAAACATTAAGGTTATTATATAATGGATATAAAATATCTCATGATGAATCATTAAAAATTGGTAAACTGTAAGTTAATCATATTATATATAAATAACATAACTTTTAACTTTTCAATAAAATCCAAATAATTGTATCATAGACGTATATAATGGGGTGGAAGCGTGGGGAGTTCTATAGTATTTGTAAGTTCAAATTATAGAGACCTTTATGTAGAAGATATCTATAGAGCATTAGGTTTACCTAAGGGCTTTGTTATTCAGTATCGATATCGTATTAAGAATATAGATGAAAATATATTGGCAAAATTAAAATATATGAGAGATAAAGAAGGGGTTATCTTTTACTGCTATGACCCAAGTGATAAAGCACAATATCATGGGGATATAAAACAGTGTGACGAAAAGGTTTTCATTCCAATTAGAAAAGTGAAATTTATAGACTATAGTAGAAGCGAAGAGACTGAGCAGATAAATTTCTTTTTAGAATTACATGAGTTTATAGATATTGAAACAGATGTTCAGGGAAGTTTAAACAACCTTATGGCAATGGAAAATAACGTGGGTGAAATAGAAATTAAAACAATTAAAAAAGTTTCATGGCTAAAAAAAGTGGAAAGTATAGAAAATTACTTTAAAGAGGTGAATTTTTTTTATGTTAACGATATAGCTGGCAAGCTTTCCATGAAGTATGAACCTACTGAAAAAAAAGCTAATTTAATATTGTATGATGAGAGTATATATACGTTAAATGTCTTAACTTATGATAAATCTGAAGGCCAAGGATTTATTGATATAGTTACCGAAGGGGAATATCTTAATTTAAATGATACCTTAGAAAAGGGTACAAAATTAAACTCAAAAACCTTAACAGTAGATACACGTCCTATAGATTTTAGAAAAGATAGGACCTATCTAGAGTTAAAGGATACTAACAGTAAATTCGGAGTTAAAATGTCGGTAACTATAAAAAAGCGTTTCAAAAGATCTTTTTGGTTTGGGGGGTTAAGTTCATTAGCTTTATTTGGATTTCAATTTAGTAATCTTATTATAAAGAATAATTTAACTTGGGAAAATACGGGTTGGCTTTTATCAGCTGCAATCCTTGTTGCTTTAGGAGTTAGTGGTTTACATTGGCGCTATAATCAAAAATAGACTGAACAGATTTTTAAACTGTCCAGTCTTCTTCATCAATTTCAATATGAATCCAACCATGAGGTATGATATGAAGCTTCTTGTCTTCGGTTTTAATGCGATGCGTACCGGATTCTCTTACAATTAATTCTACTACGTTATTTAAAACCACTTTATCATCATTAGGGAAATAGTATATTCTCTCTTTTTCTCTTAATTTAATTGGTTCATCCTTTTTTAACATAATTATCCTCCCTTAAGTATTCTCTCTTTAATTATAACTTAAAAATAGGGCAAGGGGAAAATTAGGGGAACCTTTATATAAGAAAAATACCCGGAATGTCTTAGCGTTTTGACTTTAAAGAGAAGTAATGGACTTATAGATCGTATTTTTCAGAAGGAGATTATTTAATAGGTCTTAAGGTATAACGCTATTCTTATGATTTATTAATGACATAACTTTTGACATACTATTACTAATTTGTAGTTATATCCTTATAATTATGAATGAGGAGTTCGTACTGTTAAAATGCCTAATATAATGCTTTATGGATACTATTTTAACTTATTCACTTAGGTGAAGCTATGGGCGGCATCCAACAAAAAAACGCTTGAATCTATATAAGGTTCAGGCGTTTTGTTTATAAATATAAAACTTTAGGTATAGGTGCAAATTATTCAAGAGAATTATACGTAACCCAACTAGACAATATTTGATCGGCTGCCTAATTGTTACATTAGTTTAGTTTTTGTCCTCTTCCAAATAAAGCTCATCCATAATTAAATCTCCCTGCCCCAAGCCTTCTAAGTAACCCTCATAAGTAAGTATTTTCACCTTCAATCGGTTCATTTCATAATCAAGAACTCCAAAATACATATGCATTTCTTTCAACACCTGTTTCAACTCTTCGTTTAACTCTTGCTTAACTAAAACCTCTTGCCACTTGTCCAATTTTCGCATAGTAGTATTCATTTATTTTCGCCTCCTTACTCTATAATCGTTAGTAAGGGGGCTTTTGGTGTCATGTTATGCGAAATTTGTTTTATGAATTTTTATGTAGGCTTGATTGGTCTTCACTTTTAAGCTATCCCTAACATCCTCACTGATATCCCAATAAAATTCATCGACATCATGAGTGGATCTCCTTTGTCATCTAGAACAGGTCTATTCTGTATTGGTTCTCCCAGCCATTTCTCATTCATTTTTATTTTTGTAGCTTCATCATCATTGTAAAAGATGGCCATCTCTAAATCCCTGAACAACCTCATTTAAAACACCTCCATTTTCCAGTTTATTTCTCAACAAGTTGTGATATCATACATACATAGAACGAATGTTCGTATTAAAGGGGTGACGACAAATGAATGGAATGTTGAACCGTGCTTCTGGGACTAAGATGAGCCTTGAAATGATTTATATTGATGGAAAAGGAAACATGACTCAACGTAGGATTCGTGTTGTTGAAATTCGAGATAGCAACGTTCTTGCTTATTGCTACAATCGCAAGAAAGTGCGATCATTCAGGTTGGATGGAATCCTGTCGGTATACCCATACAAGGAAAGGAAGGGTGCAACTGTAAATGGATAATCTAAATCGGGATCGTGGAACTATTAAATGGACGTCTCTTATGTTGCCGGAGCATGTGAAGATGGTGAAACGAGTATGGAAAGAGGATGAGCGCATTGAAAAGCCTATTTTGGATGAACAACAGTGGGAGGAGATTGGTTATGCACTGCAACTCGCTTTGAAGGATAATCTTCCAATAAATTTAAAATTTCATAACGGATTCAATTATAGTTCAATCAAAGTTAAAGTGATTTCTTTTGATATTGAAAACCTCCGTTTAAAATGTGTTGATGACCATAATAGGTCTACTAAGTATTTATCTTTGAGTAACGTATGCGAAGTTTCTTTCTTATGAAAGTCACGATGATGGGAGATGCTTTTTTTAATTCTGAATACATTCCTTGAATGGAAGCTAATATACCCAAGAATGGGCATTTAGCTTTTCATCATCTTTACTTGTTTTTTCATTCGTTTGTCAGCTTTATGTTCATTTACTACTAAAATCGCATGAATACTTCCTGGTATCCAGAGTAAAAGAGTTAAGAAAAAGTTAATTAATGCTTGAAATGGTTTCCCAACGAGTAACACAGCGACAGGGGGCAAAAAAATAGCCAATAAATAAAGCAAATTATCCCTCATTTCCATTATTTTTTTTATAAGTATAGTTTCTACACGCTCAATTAAAATACCTTTATTTAATCCATATATAACCATTATATTGGGGCATATGTCACAATATAGACAATGATGGAATGAAATGAATCAATATAAAGCCTTATCATTAAAAGAAAAAGGAGGTTATATAATGGCAAGAAACTTAATTACAGTAAAAAGGGCTAAAGAGGACATAAAAAGGCTTCAAAACTACATAGACTTAGTTGAAAGCTATAAAGCAGATACAACAGAAAAATGGATCATCAAAGAATACGCCATTACCAATAGCATTAATAAAGTATGTGATAGGGCAAAAGAAGATAATATTATCCTGGAAGGCGTACCGCTTACAAGAGAAACTATAACTGCAGTTATTAAGAGTAAACCAATAGACAGGCTGCACCGTACATTACAAGCTGGATACAAGAAGAAAATTAAGCATACACTTAAAACCTGGTGATATACTGACCACAAAGAGAGCATTTAAACAATCTCATACAAAAAACTACGCTTCATACAAAAACCATACAAGAATCTAAAAACGTTGTATCCCTTGTTATATAGGGCTTATAGGCTTCTCATACAAGAATCACAAAAAAATATAGTGTCTGGAGTAAATTTAAGCAGAATATATTAGGCTACAGTTATATTACTTGTAGCTATGGAGACCAAAGAAAGGGAGGGCGTAGAAGCCCCCTTTTTTATGTTATAGATTAATTTTTTTTGCTATTTTTTCTATTGCATCCGTCTTTCTTTCCATCAAGGACAAAAAAGCACCTGCACCCAGAAAAACACTTGCAGATACAAAACCATAAAAAACAATAGATCCTACCGTTGATAATGTCATCCATAAAGATTGGTCACCTGTTATAAAATTGTCTTTTATAGCAAAAAACACCCCCACCCATACAGCTGTTCCAACTAAAATGAGATAGCCTAATACATAAAAATAGACAACCATTAAAATCCTCCCCTATTATGTAACTTTAGTAATATAATAACAAAGATTCCCAGATACAATTCTTATTAATGAAAAAATTTAAAGGGCAGAATTTATATAATAACTATGGGGAAAAAATGGAGGCAAACTTAAACGAAATGTCCTCAATAATAAAAAAACATAGATTAACTATTGGTGTAACAAGCTTAAAAATACTAAAACTGTATCATACATATCTAATCTACCACCTTGACAGAGTGGAGGTCGTTTTAGGGTCACAATTTAATGCACACATGCTCGCGCTTCTGACTGGATATTGACTGGATTTTAATTATCAGTATATATATCCTATTTGATCTCGTGCTATTTACATAAAGTTGGAACACCGATTATTTAAGGATTCATACGTCTAATCTTTTATTATTTATTTAATACAGTGAATGGGCGGCATGATGTAATAACGCCCAAAACCCTTTAGTGAAGGGGTTTAACACCTTGTGTAATCCATGAATGACATACTTTTTGTCATTCAAAAAACAAAATATCCTATTTAGTTAGCCTCTCATTAGTTCACTGAACTTTTGAGAGGTTTTTTCATTTATTATGTTCTATTGGTTAAACCAAATTGGTGCCATAATGGATATTAATTTTGATTTTAAGAAAAGCAAAGAAAAGGACTTGATGTAGGTTTGGGCTAATAACTTTTGGTATTGTTAAAAGTGACAGGACGATTATCTCGAAACTGAGTCTTTCGCTAAAGGGCAGGATTGTTGAAAACTCAGTTTCGAGATAATAGTCGTTTTTGAAACAATATCTTTACTTATTCGTATATAAAATATAGTGCTTTTAGGAGAGATAGTGATCTAAGACCTAAGACCTTTTGATATTTTGTTTAGTTGCTATAATAGGCTTTTGGTCAGAACCCAAAAAGGAATTGCAGTTAGAGCCTTGGAGTAAACAGTGATTTCGTTTGAATATTACATAACTCTAAACTTGTTTCTCTGTCAAAACTTTGGCATGTTAAAAGAAAATCATTTTTAAAATAGAATTGTAGGGAGGCTAGCACTTGCACATTATATTAAAAACTTTAAAAAATATGTTTTTTGATTTGTTCTCTATGTTTAAGGGCTTTACGTACGGTTTCATAATGGTTGGAATATTTATTTTAGTTGGTGGTGCTTTGTTATACGGTATTTTTTATCTAATAAACGTGGTGCTTTAGTCATAATTTAAAAAATAAAATTAATTATCTTTATAAGGCTAAGCTTCTGATTCTACTAAGAAGATCTCTTAAACATACTATACGAGGTGGAAAAAATGGCGATTGCGTTAGAAAATATGTCAAAAGAAGAATTTACATTATATTTCGAAGATAAGGTTGAGAGATATAGTAAGGTTCTATTGTCGAATAAACATGAAGTAAATAACGAAACACCATCTTTTGAGGCACGTAATAAGCTAAACAATTTACTTCCGGAAGGTGTGGATACTTCAAACCATCACTTGTTTAATATATGTATAGATAACACGTTAATTGGATTTGTTTGGGTTAAAATTGAACGCGAAAAGAAAAGTGCATTCCTTTATGAAATTTTTATTTTCGAAAACTATAGAGGTAGAGGCGTTGGAACTAGTGTGATGAAAAATTTAGAAAAATGGTTAGAAGAGGAAGATATTTATTACTTCAAACTACATGTTTTTGGTAGCAATGAAGACGCTAGGAGACTATATGAAGAGCTAGGGTTTAAAATAGCAGGTGTGAATATGTTGAAAAATATTGGTGGCGGTGCCTGATTCCAATCACTTTGCCACTTTAAAAAGACTGAAGGTCAGTCGCTATTATTGGAGTGAACATATCTTAGTTTCTAATGAAGCAGAGCTACAAGAAAACCATAATAGGAACAAGGAGAGAATTAAGTGAAGAAGTAAAAGAGAGCGTGAAGAATAGCTTGCCATTACATATTCTCTTGCAGAAATGGTAGAAATTATTAATTGTAATATCTTTAATTCGATTCTTCCACAAAAGGGGGCGATTAGCGAATAAGAGCTGGCCGTCCCAAGTTTGGATTTTGGCAGGTAAATATGATAAAGGGAGCAATACATTGAAGAAATTTTATGTAGCATCAAGCTTTAAGAATATAGATACAGTTCGTTACGTTAGTAATCATCTGATAGAACAAGGCTATATTCAAACTTATGATTGGACTAAAAATGAGAGAGCGTCTTCATTCAAAGACTTAAAAGAAATAGGAACTCTAGAAAAGGAAGCTGTCCAGGAAGCAGATTTTGTTATTATTTTATTACCGGCCGGAAAAGGAAGCCATATTGAATTAGGTATGGCACTTGCACTAGGAAAACGAATATTTCTCCACTCACCAAACGATGAAGTAAATCAATTCGAAACGACCAGTACCTTCTATCATCTTCCTGAAGTAAATACATCTAATGGAAGTATTGATGACTTATTAAATCTAGGTTTTACATAAGAGGTATCTTGATACTGAGTCTTTACCAAGAGGGGGCAATTCTGTCAAAGAATTGCTCCCTTCTTAACGTTTTGGGCAGGTTTGTGCACTAGTCAGTTTCGAGATAGTTTACAATTTTATGTAAAGTGGTTGAGTAATTAGTAGGTTTTTGAAATGATTAGAATTATGCTGAGTTTAAGGTCAGTAAAGTATATATTTGCCTCAGAGAATTATAATTTTCAAAATTTAATACAAGTTAAATTGGGAGGTCTCAAGTAAATGAATTTAGAGGTACCACTAAGGTGTACAGGTGTGGCTGCAGTTTTAATAAAGAGAACTGACTCAGACTATAAAGTTTTATTACTTAAACGTGATACATCTGTTTTAAGAGATGTTTGGTGTTACATAGGTGGAGGAATCGAAGAAGGGGAAAAAGCCTGGGAAGCTGCTCTCAGAGAAGTTAAAGAAGAAACAGGAATTACAGATCTCTCGCTTTATAGCTCCAATCAATTTGACCAGATATATTCACCTAAAGAGAACTATATTTATATTGCACCGGTATTCGTAGGTTATGTTGATGAGTCACAAAAGGTAAATTTAAACTACGAGCATAGTGATTATAAATGGGTTTCCTTTAAAGAAGCATTGGATACAGTTTCAATACCAGGCAATGAGGAAGTCCTTCTTTCTATCGAGAAACACTTTGTTAATCGTCCACCACTACATTATCTACGTGTACTATAAGATATTTACTTCCATATATAAAAATAAATTACTTATGACCCTTATCAATGTTAGTGGTACTTGGGCTGGTAAGTCATTTAGATACTTCGAAAATCAAGGGATTGATATAGCGAAAGCAAAACATAGCAGTAAAGGGATTTAACGTAAGACTGTTATTTTATTTGTTGTTCCCTGAATATTATAAAGGGATACATGGGAAGAAGTATCGACTACAGTACCCAATAATTATGGAAGAAGAAAAAAGGACCGGGCGTACTTTGTTCGGTTTTTTTATATTTTTGTAAGATATTTGAGTTTATCGCGTCTTATGTATAAGGAGGTGAGATGGTGACACAGCTTGAGGATATTTATAATACATACTTTAAAGATGTATTTTTATATGTGTATAGTTTATCTGGCGATAAGCATATCTCTGAAGATATCACTTCGGAAACTTTTATGAAGGCATTAACATCGCTAGACAGTTTCAGAGGGGATAGTGATATCCGTGTTTGGTTATGCCAAATTGCCAAAAACAGTTATTACTCTTATTTGCGTAAGAAAAAAAGCTTTGTAGGTTTTGAGTCGGTTCCAGAAACAGCTAGTGGAGACAATGTAGAACAAGAAATAGCCACTTCAGAAGCGTCTATGAAGGCACATGAAATTATCCAGAATTTAAAAGAGCCATACAAAAAGGTCTTTACGCTCCGTGTATTTGGAGAACTGTCATTTAAGCAAATTGGCAAATTGTTTGGAAAGAGTGATAACTGGGCTTGTGTTACTTATCACCGCGCTAGAGAAAAGGTTAAAGCGCGATTGGGGGATTATCGATGAAAATCAGCTGTAATGTGATCAGGGATATACTGCCGTTATATGCCGAGGATATGGCAAGTCAAGATACGAGAGATCTAGTCGAAGACCATATAGCTTCTTGTGAAAACTGCAAAAAACGCCTTAAAGAAATGCGGACTTTTGAAGAACCGCCAGTAGATACAGATATAGCTCCCTTAAGAAACATACAAAATACATTGCGAAGGAAAAAGCTGCAGACGATTATATTTTCAGTCATGGTAACATTGGTTTTTGCAGTGGTTACAATCGCTTATCTAACAACGCCAGCATACCTATCTTATAATGAAGATGCGGTTTCAATCATTGAAAAGGATGACGGAACTGTACTTTTGAATTTTGGTGAAGAAGTCGCTGGATTTGATGTAACCGAATATCCAGCAGCAGACAATTCAGGTTATGTCTATGATATAACGACATGGGAAACGATTTGGCACCAGAAAATAAGCAGAAACAACCTGGAAAATACGGTCTTAAACCCGAATGGGGAAACGGTCGCTTCAATCTACTATTACAATACCGATGGAAGTGAAAATACTTTAATTTATGGAGATCCAATAACGGATGGTTCTGTTATGACGTTACCTCGGCTTGTTTTAAGCTACTATTTGTTGTTTGCTGTAGGATTTTCACTTATTTGTGGAATTGGATTGGTCATATTCCGTAAGAACGAAAAAATAAGAAATGGACTAGAAAAGATTATTCTATTGCCTATCTCTTACCTGTTTGCTCACTTCCTTATAAAAGGTCTTCACTCTGCCACTTACCTTGCTGGACGAGACTTTTATCTAATATTACTAGTCGCCATTTCTTTATATTTTGCGTTGTTAGCTGGAAGGAACATATTAAAAAAATTATCAATTAAGAAGCCGAAAAGCACTTTATAATAGTTGTTGCTTTCACTAGTTTATAATAGACTCACCAATCAGTGATTCTTTTCTTAATTTTAGTTCTATATTATTTGATACAGAAGGGTCCCTGATGGATTCAGATTTCTAAAACATGGCCAAAAAGTATCCTTTGAATTGGTTGAAACCCCAAACTCTACTGATCAGAGTCCATCTTCAACAAAAGGGATAAAATAAGGTGAAAGTGAACCGAAGGGATTGTTAGTTTTGGAGTATATTTATGTCGAATGGATACATGACTTCATTAAGGGTTGACCACTATCTTGTGAATTGTTTTCACTATAAAGACGGAGAGCTTCTTTGTAGATTTCTGAAGGAGGAAGGTTTTCGTAATAGTCTTTATCTCTCCCTAAATATATAACGGCCTGCAACATAAATTATATTTGCTGTATTATCTTATCCTTTTTATTTACTAATAATTAATGTATTGGGAACAGGGGTAGGGGTTAAAGAGGATTAATAATATCTTGAGACTGAGTCTTTCTGAATAGGGGGCGATAGTTGCATTATGGCTATCGCTTATTCAGCTTGCGGAGCAATAGTATATAAGAGTCAATGATACGTTTTATATTGGTCTTAGGGGGTGGTCAAGAACGTTTAGGAAATGGATTAGACATATTCTAAGAGCAGTTCCATTAGGAATTGGTGTAGCTACAATTGTATTGGTTATTCAAGGGTCTAATGAAGGAAGTACCCCAATCACATTTCTATCAATTGGAATGATATGTTTAGCGATATTACATTATGAAGAAAAGTAATTAGTAAAGCTAACAGAAGCTTTAGATATAAACATACTCGAATATATCTCGAAATCAAACGTTATAGGGGGCGTTTAATCAACAAAGAATCGCCATTTTATTATTGTAAACCCTTCACTTTTTTTCATTTAATGCAAAGTTACATAACGATTAATACCATCATCTTAGCAGATGCATGGTATTTTTTAGGGGACATTACATTGCTTTACGATGTAAGTAGTTATACAATGTAATTACTAATATTAGGAGGTAAAACTATGGACAGAGAGCTGTTAAAGGGCAGTATTGAGATTTTATTGCTTTCATTACTAGCTGAAAAGGATTGCTATGGTTACGAAATGACCAAAAAACTAAGGGCTTTAAGCCAAGATTCCTACCATATGAATGAAGGAACACTGTATCCTGCTTTAAAAAGACTCGAAAAAAAAGAATGTGTGACTTCATATTGGAGTCATGAATCTGAGGGCGGGAGGAGAAAGTATTACTCTATAACCGAAACCGGAATTACTGTATTGGCAGAAAAACTTAAGAATTGGAAACAAATTAATTCGTTAATTGAAAATACAGTGGAGGAATTATCATGAAGGAGATTGAGCATTATGTAGAGGAAATCACCATGGATTTACCTGATGATGAAAAAAGAGAGTTAAGAGAAGAGATTTATGGACACCTTCGGGAACATGTGCAAGAGCTTTTAGTTAAAGGATATTCTGAAGATGTGGCTATTCGTTTGGCCATTGAATCATTTGGCAATAAGAATGACTTGAATCGGGAGTTAAAGAGGTCTTTTTTTCCGTTTTATAAACTGATCCGGTTTGTGTGGAGTGTCATATTTGCAACTGTATTTTTAAGCATTGCTTCCTATTCTGCTATGGAGTACTATCACCCGGAGTTTGATAATAGTCTGCCAATGTATAGTGTCGTAATGGCGATGTTTATCATAGCCTTTATTGCGGGTTTTGGTGAGGCTGGGTATGAAGCCCTTAATAGTAAATTTAAATTGAAATGGCTATTAAATCCTTGGCTATTCTTCATGTTCCCATTTCTGGTCATTGGTGGAATTCAAACACTATTGCTATTTATGCAGCCAGAGCAATATCAGGATGGTTTATGGTTGGATTTGTACACCATTCCTATTGGTGCTTTTGCATACATTATTTCAAGACAACTATTCACCATACTTTTTGTGAGCAATAAAAAAACTAAAAGAAATATGGTCAAGTAAGTTTCTAATAGTTGGATTAAATAGATTTTTTCTATTTCAAGATAAGGTTGTTAAGTAAATAATTTTGAAGTGGTTTAAGTGTTACTATATAAATTATTAGATATAAGAACTTATTTTAGGGGTTAGGAGGGATTGTATGGATGTACTGATGTATTTATTTCTTGCAGCATTGTTAATCCCATCAAATATATTCATAATAAAATGGAACAGAAGTGGGAATTTTCCCCTCTGGGTTTCTGGTATTTTATTAGCCATTCTTGGCGTTGTGCTTGGTTTTGCTGTTGGTGGAATCCTGGTGGGTCCTGGTAATGCTGGCCAAGGAGGAAGCATAATGGCCGCTTTTATAGGTCTTGTTACAGTAGCTAATGGATTAATACATTTCTTCATAGGGCTTGTAATGATAATCGGAAAATTATTTACTAAAAAGAATACTCAAGTATAAGAATAATCCATAATCCAAGGCACGTAGATTTAACAAGTGATTTGGTAGTTAATTTCAAATAAGAGTGGAATGATGTCAATCACCTACAGAAAAGGTGCTTTAGTTAATAATTCCTACAAAATATCTTGAAATCAACTCCTACTGTATCGGGAGCGATTGCTGTATTAGTGATCGCCCTATTTTTAAATAATATTGATGAAAAACAGAATAAAGCCAAAATAAAATTCCATTTTATGTTATTTTTAAATGAGATAACTGTAAAGAGGGAGTGATTATACATGAACATGATAGAAGGTCCCTTTCTTGTAGCCATCGTCCCTGGGGTAATCGTCTTATTATTAACGTGGTGGCTTAGAAAAAAAGACTTCCCGTTATTTGTACGAAATGCTCCTGGAATTTTAACTTTACTTGTTGCAATCACATTATTTTATATTGGATTCGTGAGAATTAGGGGGTTCGAAGGGGGAGCTTATGGGATACTAGCATTCTTTTTGCTTCTTTTTTCAATAGTGTCTTTTTTTATTGCAAAACCACAAAAGCACAAGTGAAGTTGTAAGTATCTTGGAGTTAAATCTTCAACAATCACTTTTTCACTTACGGATTACGGAAGACTCAGTTTCCAGATAATATCAGCATTTGTAACTATATAAGCACTGTTTCGTAAACGAGGTATAGTACTCTTTTGAGAAATGGTAGTTATCTTAGATATTGTAATATGGAATGAGTTGCTATTATTGTCGGAAGTGTAAGATGTATTATAGTTTTCACTTTTGTATTAGGAGGTTTTATATGCCGCGTTGTGATTACTGTGGAAATAAATGGGGATGGGTAATGACTTTAGAACGTACTTTTTCTCGTAATGCTGCTGTTTGTCCATATTGCAAAGAAAATCAGTATCAGACAACACGATCTAAAAGGTGGTGTACTCTCTTATATTTAATACCTATATTTGTAATGGCCTTATTGGTTGTTATGAATGTACCTATCCTTGCTTGGGCTATCATATGTTTTATGCTTTTTCCAGTTTTGACGTTAGTTGTACCGTTTATAGTTAAGTTAAGTAGCGAAAAGCAAAAAGATCCTTTTTGCGATGTTCCTTCATAACCTTAATAGCTCGATGGTGACTGGAGATTATCGACTGAGGTCTTAACTTAGTTAATCAATTTTCGGTGGCTTTACCTTAGCAACAGAACTTTAAATTGATTGTCATTACAGGTGTGTTGTTACTTTAATTGGGGGCAAAAACGGAAAATCGATAAAAGGATAATACGCTTTATTTAATAGGTGGAGGAGAGGAGGTCTTACTGACATGACTCCGATGGTGATAACGTTAGTCCTTGTTCCAACAATGATTACTAGTCTTATTGGTTACTTCTTATACAAATACAATAAACCTTCGAGTATAATCGTGATGTTACTAATTCCGATCATTATTATGTACTTGCTTATAAGTTATGAAGTTTTATTTAGCATTCCTTTATCTATAATTATTGTCCTAATCGTTCATGGGTATAAAAAGTCTTATGTATCTTGATTTTTAGTCTTGAATAAACGGGGCGATTGCTTAACTAGGAATGACTTCTATTCTTAATAATAGGTAATGCGAAATACTAATATAAACTAGAATGGGGAGTAGCGCAAAACTATAAAATAAGGGAGTTGATCTTCCTGGTAATATTAGCGGAGTCATTACGTGCAATTTCTATTACAGTACTAGTTATGAGTTCAATTTTTTATGGTTCACATTTGGCAAAAATAAAAAAACAAAGGAAACTTTCAACTTTTGAATTTATCATGTACCTAGCAATTGGAATAGCAAGTACTTTATTTGGAATCAGTTTGTTGCTTTTTACATTTGCTGGTTGAAAGAAAATAAGGTGTTTGAACATGTGAGAGCGCATTTATATAGTTAGTAATATGAGAACCGAGAATATTATCTACTTTTATCTTGAAACATTATTCAAGAAATGAGTGCTTATCCTTATGAAGGTGATCCTCTATTAGTAATTAATACTGAGTTCTAATTTTGAAATACTTAGTACGTGAGGAGAGGGAAAGTGCGAAGAAATTTAGGTATTATTTCGGCTGCTTTATTTTTAATTAGTTTAGTTATATATATTACAATGCTTTTTGGAAATGATAGCTTTCTACTCGCTGGAGGGGTTACATCTATAATTGGTTTGGTTATTGCGCTGTTTTCTAAAAAGGGAATTTACCGAAAAAATTGGATTCATAGGTAACGGATTAATTGTTTTTATTACATTAATTATTCCCTTAGTTGTTACTACATTCTTCTGGAACACTCCTTAACTACTTTCCTGGGAATTGAGCCATTAGTTTGTAATCAAGATTTAAGTTATTGCGGAAAATTGCCCAATAGATGCGCTTGGCTTTTACACTAACAGAGCAGAAGAGTTTAAGAATAACATAAACAAATAAGATAAGCATAATGATTTTTTTACATATTAATATTTAGCAAAGGAGAGTTTTTGTGGTGCCTAAAGCTACTATTATTGTAATACTTTTTTTGCTAATAGGTGCATTAGGTTATTTCTTATTTATAAATGTGTTTATTCCAAATATGATGTAACTTTGGCAGTCTTGTTGTATTAACGGGGGAGAGAACTGAATTTTACATGTGATTTAGCTTTTCCTTATCCACTTACCGGGTAGAAGGAATTTATTGTTGAAGGGGGAATAAATGTGGTGATTAAGGTGGTACTTCTAACTCTTCTTCTTTTACAAGTCATATATTTACTGATAAAAGTTAAGAACAGTAAAGAGAAGAAATATTACATACCTGCCTTGTTTGTAAGTGTTATTACAGCCTGGTTTATTTATAAAACCCTTACTTTTAGTGGGTTTGCAGCTATTAACTCAACTATTTATTCTGCATTTGGGCTGCTTGTTTCATTTATCTTTACAGCACACCCCCCATTTTTAAAAGAAAAAACTTGATGCATCTTGAATTCGAGTCCTCGACAATAGGGGGGAGGATATGGCTAAAAAGAGTACTCGCCTTTATTACATAAGCATAGGGACGGAGCAGAAAAGTTCAACAAATATATGATGTTAAATTTATATAGAGCATTAGAGTTGTGTAAGGACTTGAAAATTTTAATGAAAAGATGGGATAAGAAGTGAATGACTATATTGTATTAATACCATTATTTCTTGTTGTAATTGCAATGCTGAATCGTTCAGAGGTATTTTCAAAGATAGTTAAATATATTGGTTATGGATACTTCTTTATAGTTTCGTTGATTTTTATCGTAGTAAGAGAGAGAATTTACGCTCTGTATCATAAGGGTTCTCCTATCCCAGAAATTTATTGGGAGAAGAATTCGAACTGGGCTGATATAGGATTGCTTTTATATTTAGTGCCGACTGTAATTATATTCCTAATCCTAAGTTTATCTTGGTTTAAAAGAGAGAAAGACCTTAAAGGGAAAATTCTTATGTTTGTTTTCCTGGTAGTTGGGATGGCAGTCCTTTTCGGCTATGCTTTTTTCTTTAGTATGAGTTTGGGGTATAGACCGTAAAGTGATTTTATTCAGGATACGGGTGCGTTAGTTGAAGATCTGCTTCAATATCTCGAAATCAAGTCTTCCGCAATAGGGGGCGATTGTTCAATATAGACGATCGCTTTTTTTAACTAGCGGAGCAGAACAACACTTCAACAATGGAATGTTTTTTTATGGTAATTATATGGTAGCCTAGCATTAGGTTTTAATTGGTTGAAAGGGGAGGTATACCAAGAATGAAATTTATAGAATGGTTCGGTTTTATAATTTGTTTAGGTTCTTTGATTGCTAACGGTATAATTCGACATAATGGCTTATCCGATACGTTTTGGGGGAATTTCACCTTTATTTTAATATTTGCTGGCGCAATTATTACTATTATTGCGTTCCTTATTAGGAAATTTGGTAACAAAGAAAATAATAAAGTATATAATGATTTGTCTCACTAACGGATGCGGTAGTTTAATATTTGCTCCAAGATGTCTCGGAATCAAGTCTTCCACAATAGGGGGCGATTGTTCAATATAGACGATCGCTTTTTTTAACTAGCGGAGCAGAACAACACTTCAACAATGGAATGTTTTTTTATGGTAATTATATGGTAGCCTAGCATTAGGTTTTAATTGGTTGAA
>NZ_JBIEKI010000021.1:61426-62186 GCF_043497085.1 Halobacillus sp. B23F22_5
TTCCTTATTAGGAAATTTGGTAACAAAGAAAATAATAAAGTATATAATGATTTGTCTCACTAACGGATGCGGTAGTTTAATATTTGCTCCAAGATGTCTCGGAATCAAGTCTTCCACAATAGGGGGCAAATCTGGAACATACGGGTTTGCTCCTTTACTTATTTTTATGGGCAGGATAATGGAAGACTTGTAGTCGAGATAATGTATTATTTGAAACTATAATTAGTACTGGATCGTAAAGAAAGTAACGTACTTTTTAGAGTAGTAGCTATCTTTGTACCTAAGAATTTTATAAATCAGGAGGACATATGCTTTTACCATCGGAAATAATCAACACTCTAAGAGAATATGGGCTTGCTCCATATTCGATGGAAAAACTTACTGGGGTTAATCCTAATAGAGAAGTTTCCTCCTTCAGGTTTTTTGCCACCAATGAGACTTCTTATATTGTAAAAAGGTGTAGTAGCAGAGAGTATGAGCTTTATACTGTACATGGTTCTTTTTTTGAAGACAACGATATTCAAATACCTACACTATATTTTTCATATGAAAATAAGGGTGAACATTGGATCCTTCTAGAAGACATTCCAGGAAAGTTTCCGCAAAGTCGATGGAAAGCAGATATTGAACAATTTGATTATTGCAGTTGAAATGAGCCACTTATGCGGAGTTTTGAGCCAGTCTTTGCGGAGAAAAGAGCCACCCTTTGCGGAATGCATTGCCACTATAAATAGAATAGAGAAAGGCCTCCTGTATAATT